>SUVX01000043.1 GCA_015061725.1 Lentisphaerota bacterium | reverse complement strand
AAAATGCTGCTGAAACCGCATTGATTTGCTTGAATGACAGCAACGCCGAAGCTTTGAATAAGCAGTTGGAACAGCAGCATCATATTTCCATATCCGAATTTGAGCGTGGTTCATCGGTACAGCTGACTGAATTGAAACGGTTTGACCGCACCAAACATCTGCAGCTGCCGCCGGTGAAATTTTATCAGTTGCGGGTGGAACATCAGGAGTTGATAGTTGATGAAAAGCTGGATGTCGCCCAAGAATTGACATCGGCTGCTGACGGAACAGAAAATTACGGTTCCATAAGTACGGCTGAGATGAAAGATACGCTGAAAAGCACCGGTGTTGATACCCAAATAACGAACAACGATAAAATTATTGCCAATTATAATGCCTGGCTGTATGATATTGCCAAAGGAAGTTTCAGACCGGTAACCGACTTTATGTCTCTGCTTAAGAAACATGATGCTGTATTGAAAAAACTTTTTGAAACTATCACCATTACCGAAAATGGCATACTCTATTTTGAGCCGGTGTACCGTGTTGACTTGATCAATGCCAATATCCGCAAGGCGTTTTATGCCAGACGTACTTTCAAAAGCAGTGAAGAGTTGATTCCGGAAGATGCCAAACTTTTAAAAGTGGAAAGTTTCACCACCTCGGTCAATACAGATACTCCGGAAAAATTCTACCCCGATCAGTCAGCAGTCCAACGAATCATTGATGCTGACGTCGGTAAAGGTTTGTCGGAAGAACAGCAGAAAACGATTGCCATGCTTGAAAGTATCGGACAAAAGGCAATGGCGGATAAGTTGCGTAATGAAATTGATGTCCCGCCGCATAAAGATCAATCCTATCACTATCTGCCGTACCGGACAGACAGCAGTTTTGAGCAGAAATTTTTGCAGGAAGTTTTGTTGCTTGATTGTTTTAATAACTTGAATTTGGAAGTTTATTATAACGGCGACCGTGCTTTGACTGAGTTTAAAATCCGTTGTTATAAAAAGGTCAAATCATTTTGGAAGTATATCGGAATGTATACGCCCGATTTTCTGATCATTCAGCGTAAAGACGGAGCAATTCACCGGGCGATCATCGTTGAGACTAAAGGCAGAATTTATGCCAATGACCCGACATTTCAAGATAAAAAAATATTTGTGCAGAATACCTTTTTGCAGAAAAACAATGAGGCTTTCAAGTACGCCCGCTTTGAGTACCTTTACTTGGAAGATTCTGAATCAGAGCAAGAACGGATAAACAAAACTGCGGTGGCAATAAAAGATTTCTTTGAGGAGGCATAAATGAAATTGTATTCTCAACGATTAAAAGAAAATAATCCGCAGCAGCCATTGGTGTATGATTCTATTCCACAAGAGTTTATCCAACAATACTTTTATATTGCAGAAGACTTTTTTAATACGTTACCCAAACCATTGTCAGAAAGACATCGGTATTGGGAGTACTTATGTCGGAAATATTGTTTAGAAAAGGGTATTCCTCTGCTTGGAGAAGATTCAGAATGCTATTATGAGGAATTAATGTTATATCTAAAATCTTCCGAGACTTCTGTTGAAGATATTTTGGATGTTTTAGAATTAACGTTCTCTTTGGAGTTAGTACAGCCTGTTGTTTTTTTTACAGCTGAAAGTAAAAAGAGATGGGGCGATTTTTTAGATGAATATTTTCAAGATAAACAGGATCATTTTCTAAATTTGCAAAAAAAATATGTAGATGATTTAAACCAACGTTTTCGTCAACATAACCTTGGTTATGAGTTAGTCAATGGACAAATTATTCGGAAAGAGTCTGAATTATTGGTTCAAGAAACAATTACCCCTGCATTTGCACTTTTAAAGGATAATCGGTTTTCATCTGCGGAAGATGAAATGCAAAAAGCTTTTCGTTTCCGGAAGGATGGAGAAAATGCTGAAGCTATCTCGAATGCTGAAAAGGCATTCGAAAGTACTATGGCTGTAATTTGTAATGAGTTGCAGTATACAATTAAGGGGACAAAACGTTCTGCGGGGGTATATTTAACAGCACTGCGGGATAATGGTTTTTATCCATCATATCTCAATGATCACTTGACACATATATGTAATACTTTGGACAAAGGATTGCCTTGTGTACGAAATGAGCATGGTGGTCATGGTGCCGGTACAGCTTCAACATATATTTCCGATGCATTTGCTGACTACGCATTGCATCTTGCCGCAACAAATATTGTTTTTCTCGTAGATTTGTTCAATGAAAAGAAATTAAAGCATAAAGGAAACTGAATTATGCCGATCAAATATATTCCTTTCTTTCCGGAGCCGATCGAAGGTCAGGCTTTGCTGGATAATTTCAAGCGTACTCTGCGGTACAAAGGAGCGTATGAGGTTACGGGTAAACTGAAACGTGGTATGCCGCTTTATGAAATGGAAAAACAGGAAACCATCGGTACCAATCCTGACGGTAATATGGTTATCCGGGGCGAATGTGTTTCTGCCTGTGCTTATTTGAAAGAGCAGGGAATAACCGTAGACCTTGTTTACATTGACCCACCGTTTGCCAGCGGTGCGGATTATGCCAAAAAGATTTATATTCGCCGTAATCCGAAAGTCGCCGAAGCCATCGCCAAAGCAGAAGAAGAGTTGGAAGACAAAGACTTCAAGGAATTTGAAGAAGTAATGTATGGCGATGTTTGGGATAAAGAAAAATACCTGAACTGGATGTATGAAAATCTTTGTGCCATCAAGTCTGTCATGAGCGAGACTGCCAGTATTTATGTTCACTTGGATTGGCATATCGGACATTATGTAAAAATTCTTCTGGATGAAATTTTCGGAGAAGACAATTTTGTCAATGAGGTTATCTGGCATTATTCAAGTGGAGGAATTCCTGAACATTTTTTCGCAAGAAAACATGATTGTATTTTCTATTATAGAAAAAATCAAGATGAATATGTTTTTAATCAGGATGCAGTATCAATGCCACGCAATATTTGTCAAGCCTGTGGTGCTACTGTTTCAAAAATCAATAATTTGAAGAAAGAAGTAGACGAAAATGGTCGGGTATATGGTACTATCAAGTCAAATGGAAAAATTTATAAATATTACGATGATGATGAAGTAACATTGCCCGATGTATGGTTTGATATCAGCCATATTCAACAAAAAGACCCTGAGCGGCAAGATTACGCTACTCAAAAACCTGAAGCTATCTTGGAACGCATCATAAAAGCCAGTTCTAATGAAAATATGCTGATTGCTGATTTTTTTGGTGGCAGCGGTGTTGCTGCTGCGGTTGCAAATAAGTTGGGACGGCGTTTTATCCATTGCGATATCGGCATCAATTCCATCCAAACGACCCGCGACCGGCTGTTGGCTGATAAGGCTGAATTTGATGTGTTGGAGATTAAAGACGGCGTTTCTCTTTACCGCAATCCGCAGCAGACTATGGATAAAATCAAATTATTGATCCCCGGTCTGCGTAATGAGGATTCTCTGGATTCATTCTGGGAAGGGGCGATTTTTGACAGCAAACTTGGCATGGTTCCCGTATATGTGCCGAATTTGATGGACAGCAGCACCAAATTGCTGGATGTAGTTTTGATGAATCGTATTATCAATGTGGCAATTCCCGATCTTGACAATACCGTCAAAAAAGTCATTGTTTACTATGTGGATATTTCTGATCCGGAAGAAATCCGGAACTTTATCAAAAATGACACCACGACCGATAAAGAAATTGAGTTGCGGGATCTGAAAGAGGTTCTGGACGATGTTGTCGCTGAAGATTACGCCGAATTTTCCTGTCAGCAAATGCAGGATGGATTATTTACCGGATACCGCATCGAAATCAACAAATTTGCAAGCGACCGGGTTTATGACAAAATCCACGCCTATAACGAAAAAGGCATTGTCAATACCAGTGAAAAGAAAAAGTTTACACCGATCACCATCAGTGATACCGGGTTGGAACTCATTGAATTTCTCTCCGTTGACTGTACTTCTGCCGATGGCATTTGGCACTCCGACAGCGAAATCAAGATAGACAAACTCGGCTACGTTATCCGCAACGGTGTAAAAAACAAAGAATTCTGGGATGGTACAATAACCAGCGACAAACAACCATTGCGCTTGAAAATCCGTAACATCTGCGGCGATGAAACCGTTTGGAAGATATAATATTCTATGTTTACAAACGTTAAAAAATTAAGTCATACTTCTGTTCGTGCCCGCATTGCGACAAAACAAAAGTTGTTAAATGCGATAAAAGAAGACTATCTTGATCATGCAATGACAACAAAATTTTTTATCGATGATGTCGTTGGTGAGTATCAGCGGAACTCCCAAAAGCGTAGCTTATATTGGGCTGCCAAAAGGCCTTTAAAAATAGATTTTTCAAGCGGAACTCCTCTGTTGAAAGTTAGTGAAAGAACTTATTCTGTAACCGCAAAAGATAAAAGATGGATTTCCGAGGAAACATTAAGTCACTCCTTGTCTGTATATTTCATTTGGTGTTTTGAGGAGTTTGAAATTTTTTTGAAACGAATTTATGCTTTTGTTGGATTTATGAACAAAACCAACTGGCAAGGGGGTGATTTTGGTACTACCGTATTGAAAGACATAAAATTAAATACCTATGATGAATATTTATCTAATGTAAACAAAAATAGTAAATTATCATCAACAGAGATACTTAAAAGATTAAGAAAAATTTGTCCAGTCATTGTAAATTGGGAGTTCTCAGGCATTAGGAATTTAAAGAATTTGCATTGGTGGATAGCATATATTACGCTAATAAGACATGTTTTAGTTCATCGGACAGGAGAAGTTGAAAACACTGATAAATTTGAAAAAAGACTACGCGATGAACTTGGGGTTGGACAAAACAACAATTTTACAGAGTTTTTATCAGTCATAAATGCGAAGTATATGCGACATTCGGAAAAACGTTGCCATATTTCTTTGTGCGATTTTTCTAAATCTTCTGGAATTGCAAAAAAATGCGATGACTTACTTGATATTTTGCAAATTTATACCGAATTCATTTGTGAGGCGGTAAAAAGGGAATCTTTTAAGTAAGTATTGGGAGTTTTTAATGACCTAAAAGTTTAGAGTTGCAGAATAAACCTTCATGAAATGCGACAATTTTGCTCCGTATCTTCGACGGCGAGGAATTATGACCAAAATATCCATCAGATTTTTTAATGACCGGGAAGTCAGGGCGGTTGGGGATGAGATGACTATCCAATGGTTCTTTGCTGCCGTCGATATTGTCGCTGTGCTGAATGAGCAATCAAACCAATGGAGTAAAACAGTATGGCAAATGAATTGAAAAACAATTTGGTATCTGAAACTTTGGTTACTGACCTGAAACAGATCATTCAGAATGCTCGGCATGGAGCTTATGCAGCGGTCAACGCCTGTATGATTTCTACTTACTGGAAAATCGGTCAGCGTATTGTTGAAGAAGAACAGCTGGGCAAAACAAGAGCTGAATACGGCAAGGGCCAGTTGCAGGAACTTGCAAAAATACTGACTCTTGAGTTCGGGAAAGGCTTTGATGATCGCAGGCTGCGGGATTACCGTCAGTTTTATCTTTATTTTCCGGATGGTGAGATTTGGCACGCGCGCGTGCCAAATCTTACATGGACTCATTTCAGGTCTCTTTTGCGGGTGCTGGATGCTGAAGCACGAGCTTGGTATCTCAACGAAGCCAGCCGTGAATCTTGGAGCTCCCGCACTCTTGATCGCAACATCGGGTCACAGTATTATCACCGGTTGCTGGCAAGTCAGAATAAAGATGCCGTAAAAACTGAAATGAAAACTCTCACTTCCCCGATGCAGACGGATAAGCTGGAGTTTATCAAAAATCCTGTGGTTGCCGAGTTTCTGGGATTGACCAATAACAGTGATTTTACCGAAAGTCAGCTGGAACAGTGTATTTTGACCCATTTGCAGAAATTCCTTATGGAACTTGGCAAGGGCTATGCTTTTGTCGCCCGTCAGCAGCATATTGCCACTGATGCGGGAGATTACTTCATTGACCTTGTTTTTTACAACTATATTCTGAAGTGTTTTGTGCTGATCGACCTGAAAACAACACAGATTTCCCATCAGGATGTGGGGCAGATGGATATGTATGTCCGCATGTACGATGAGCTGAAACGCTCCGAAGGGGATAATCCGACCATCGGTATACTGCTTTGTTCCGAAACCAGTCAGGATATCGCCCGCTACTCCGTGCTGCACGGCAATGAACAACTCTTTGCTGCCGAGAATCTGACCTATCTCCCTACCGAAGAACAGCTTCGTGCCGAGATCGAAGCTCAGATGGAAGTTTTTCGCTTACAGCAGAAATTAGAGATATGATTTCATGAGAGCAGCAAGTTCAGAAGAGTAAAACATCGTTCGTCCATTGGGTCCATCAAATGCCCGGTTTGTTTCAAATGTAACTTACTTTTCCTGCGATTTGCTTTGTTTCATCATAAGCGACATGCCGCCGACAATCAGAATCAGGGCGATGATGAAGGGAAGGGTGAACTTTTCTTTCAAAAAAAGAATTGAAAGAGTGAATGTTATCGCCGCAGATAGATAGCCGAATGCTCCCAGCATTCCCGCTTTGAGGTAACGCAAGGCGCCGTACCAGCAGGCGTTCGCAAAGGCAAGCGTGATAACGCCAGTATAGACCATGCCGCCCCAGACTTTCGGCGGAATTGCGGCAATTTCAGCTGCCGGAACAAAAAATAATACCGGCGACATCAACAGCGTTCCGAAGGCAAAGGCTATCAGCATACACAGCGGTCCGCCGTATTTATCCGAAACTTTAACTCCGGATACGGTGAAGTATGCCCAGCAGAAACCAGATGCCAGAGCCATACCGTCTCCGATAAGCGTGCGTAAAGAGGTTCCGGCATAAATATCTCCGCCCCGGGAACTGCCGGCAAGAATGATTCCGGCAAAACCTGTGAGCATTCCGATCACGCCCGCTTTATTGATCTTTTCTCCCAGAAGAAAATACGCAAGAATAACGGTCGCAACAGGAGAAAAATTTGCCATCAGGGAACAACGCGATGCGGTTGTGAAGTTGAGGGCATAGAACACCAGGTAACTTTCCATCACAATTCCAATCAGAGAAATCAAAAGAAAACTTTTCCAATCCTCTCTGATCGCCTGTTTGAACTTTTCACGGTTGGAATTTATCAAAAGCAGTCCCGAAAGAGAAAGCGTTGCCATGAAAAAGCGCAGAAAGTTAAAAAGATAAGTGTTTAATTTATCTCCTTCTTCTCCGAAAAGCCATCTGCCTGCAACATAAAAACTGCCCCATGCTGCCGTCGCTGCAAGTCCGAGCAAAAGACCGATAAGTGTTTTCATAAAAAAATACCCCTTTTCAACAGGGGTATAATATAGCATAAATATTTGCAGAATCAACTCTTTTTCAACGATATCCTTTTGCCGTTTCTGCGGGCTGAACGCTCTTCTGCCATCGCAATTTTTATGGAGTTGAGAGTGCTTTCAACGCTGCAGATATCAAAGGGGGCATCTTCGATAACGTTTTTGGCAAAGCAGGCGATTTCTCTGAAATAATGATTGGGACCTGTCATCGGGATGATTTCTGATTCCTTGCCTGTCCGGTGGATTTTGATTTCAGGTTTTGAAAACTCCACCGTCGCTTTTTCAAAGATGGCGATGTGTGAACTGAACCATGACGCACGGCACCAGCTGCTTTCAGCGTTGATGACAGGACCGTTCTCAAAAATATAATTGGTCAGCAGATCATCAATGCCGCCGGTGTCGCGGACGATCCCAAAAGTCTGGACCGCATCCGGCATACCGAAAATATAATTGACTAAATCCGTGTCGTGCAGATGCAGATCAAGCAGCGCACCGCCGCTTTTTTTCGGGTCATGATACCAGGCATTGGGCGGCATGGCGCTGTTGCGGCGCATATCCAGACGCAGAAGTTTTCCGAACTCCTGACTGTGGTACATCTCTTTGAGTCTGATGAATGCGGGGTTGAAACGCAGACATTGGGCAATCATCAGGCGTTTGCCTGTTTCTTTTGATACTTGTATCATCTTTTCAGCCTGGGTTGCCGTGCGTGCCATGGGTTTTTCGCAAAGAACATGAAAACCGTCTTTCATCGCCTGAATGGCATATTTTGCGTGGAGATGACAGGGCAGGCAGATATCCAGCACATCAAATTTGACTTTTTTGACCAGTTCGCTGTAAGAGGAACAGAATACGACATTTTTCAAATCGGACTTGCCGCTGTCTCCGATATTGATACTGGTACTGGTTTGGGCAAATTTGGATTTATCCGTATCGCAGATGGCAACCAGTTCAATATTTTCCTGTTCCGGATAGCACGAGGCGTGAAAATGTCCCATTCCGCCGTAACCGATGATGGCGGCGCGCAGTTTTTTGCTGTTCATGTTTAAATCCTTTCTCTGAGAAAATCTGCCGCATGACGGATATCTTTTTCGCGGGTGTCGCCCTGTTCTCTTTCAATGGTGAGAAAACCGTTGTAACCGACCTTTTTCAGGGCGGCAAGATAATCGCTCCAGGGAACCTGTCCCTCTCCGAGCGGAACCTCTTTAAAGACGGGGACGGGATCGGGAATGCTGCGTAAAGAACCGTCCGCATGATACATTTTATAACGCGCGGCGGGAGAACCCGGCGTCAGATTGATTCCGTCTTTGGCGTGGGTGTGGATGATGTATTTGCCCAGCACCTCCACCGCATGAACAGGGTCAATGCAGGAGACCATCCGCAAATTGGCGGGGTCAAAGTTGACCTTCAATCCGTTTGAGTTGACCGATTCAATGAGTTTCAACAGTGTTTCAGCGGCTTCCGGACCGGTTTCGATGGCAAAGAATGCGCCGCATTTGGCAGCGTATTCTGCACACTCACCGATGGATTCCGCCATATTCTGAAATACAGGATCATTGACATCCTCCGGAACAACGCCGATATGGGTCGTTACGATACGGCTGTCAAGTTTGCAGGTAAGATCAATGATTTTTTTGACGATATTGACCCGTTCGGACATTTCAGAAGTCACGCCGAAACGGAGACTTGTCATGTCGCCGCAGACAGCACTTATTTCAAGTCCGGCATCAGCACATATTTTTTTTGCCTCAGAAATTTCTCTGCCGCTGTAAGAGAGAAGTTCGGAAGTCGCAAAAAGCTGAATTCCTGAAAGCCGCATATCCTGAAATTTTGCCGCCGCCTCAGGCAGCGGAAGTCTGATGGAACTTGCCATTGCTCCGATTTTCATGATTTTATCCTCCTTGAAGTGTTGGAAAATAGAGTTTCTGTTTTTAAAATACATCTCTTTGTTTTTTATAAAATGGATAAAAACGGCATGAGGGATATCAAAAAATTGACATGCCCGTTTTATTTTAAATTTGCATGTTATTACCGCTTGACAAAATTGCAAACAACGTTAAATTATATTCTGTGATGTATAAAAACAGAAAGTGGATATATGACTGTTCTTTCAGAAAATTACGAAGTTCACTCTATTCCCGCCGGAAAGAGGATGGAGGATATCCACCGCAATTACGGTTTGTGGATCATCCGTTACCACAGCGGCGGGGGAAAGGTCAACAGTTTTTTCAACTGTCGCAAACGTTATTTTCAATATTATGCCTTGACCCACATGTACGACGGCAGCGGCTGTTTGTGGTTTGAAAAAGATGATTCCAGACAGAATATTTCTGCCGGAGACTGTCTGATGGTTACGCCGGGAACAGTTCACCGTTACGGCGGTGTCAATGATGAAAAATTTATCGAGGATTCAATCAACTTCTGCGGTCCTGTTGCGGATATGCTCTGCAACAGCGGCATTATAGCCAACGGTATTTATTCTCTGGGCAGAGTGCGTCGTCTGAAACTGATCATAGATTTTTTCTCTGATCCCTCGGTGGATTCTCAGATTTGCGCCAATATTGAACTTCAGAAACTTCTGGTTGAACTTTATCTCAATAAAAAGAACAGGAGCGGCAGTGAACATCCGCTGCTTGAAGATTTGCTGAATGAGATCCGCAATCATCCCCGCAAGTGGTGGAGTGTTGAAGAAATGGCTGAAATCTGCAATTTGAGTGTGGATCAGATGCGGCGCATTTTTTTTCAGAGAACGGGCGTAACGCCAAAACTTTATGTGGATAGAATCAAACTCAACAGTGCCGCTGAACTTCTGCTTTCCGGAGAAACAAGCATTGCTGAAATCGCTTCTTTGTTCGGATACAAAGATCAATATCACTTTTCAAGACGTTTTAAAGAAATAATGGGAATGCCGCCCCGGGATTACCGCTGTTTTTTCAACGGTGTAAAATCCTCCGGCGAAAATTTATGACAGGAAATATAAAATGAAGAAAGTCTTTACTCTGCCGCTTGGCACAAAATTTGTGTTTGATGAAGAAAATGAAACGCTCACCCTTGTTTCTCTGTGCGGCGCAAGCTGCGGACAGAACGGTGCAGAGGGCGATTATGCCAACTCAGGCTTATTTGTTGCCTGCGTGGATTCGCACAGGTTTGAGGGAAAAAAACTCAAATATAATGTTGTCGATTGCAACGGTGAAAAATTTGAATTTCAGATATTTGATGAAAACAAAACCATTCAAGTCTGCAGTATCTGGCAGTTTGATAAAAACAATGGTATCATTTCCTGTAAGTACACGCTTTTCAATACATCTGAAAACAGTATAACGCTCCGCCGTGCGCTGCCGCGCTGGGTGTTTTCTCCGGGTAAATACGGTGTGTACTCTCAACAGAACCGCTGGGGGAACGAAAATCAGCTTCAGCACCACGCTCTTACAGATGCAAAACTCTGCTGGCACGGCAAGGGAACCAGAACGACGGTAACGTCTTCCCCCTGGTGTGTGCTTGAAGATGAAGAAAACGCTTCTGCTGTTGCCTTTCATGTCATTCCCTGCGGCAGTTGGGTGATTGATATCCAACCTGAAATTTTCAGCAATGAGTCCCCGTCTCCCTGTGTGACGGCGGGACTCGGGGATGCTGATCTTTTTATGACACTTGCTCCCGGAGAAAGCATTGTTCTGCCTGAAGTCCTTATTCAAAGTCTTCCCGGTGCGGCATTGGGCAGGGCAGGGGCGGGAATCCAGCAGTATATGCTCAAGCGTCTGCCTGAAACGCTGCATTTGCCGCCGGTGCTTTACAACAGCTGGCTGTACCGTTTTACCGACTTTACCCGTGAAGAGCTGCGTGAACAGCTTGCTTCAGCCAAAGAGATGGGCTGCGAAGTTTTTATCGTCGATGCCGGATGGTTCGGTAAAGATGCCAACTGGTCTGCCGCCGTCGGTGATTGGGAAGAAAAACCGGGCGTTCCCTTTTTCGGAAACATGGCGGCCTTTGCCGATGAAGTCCGTGCGGCGGGATTGAAATTCGGTTTCTGGATGGAAATTGAGCGTTTCGGCGCTTACTGTTCTGCAAGAACGGAACATCCTGAGTGGTTTCCCGAACACTCTGTGCGTATAGATTTGACACAGAAAGCTGCAGCGGAATATCTTTTCAATACCGTTGCCGGAAACATCCGCAAATTCGGTGCGGAATATATCAAAATCGACTTCAACGCTGCATTGGGCTTTGATGAAAGCGGTGCGGAGTTTTACCATTACAGCCGGGAATTTTCAGGTATCCTGGAGCGTTTGCGGAAAACTTTCCCCTCACTTATTATTGAAAACTGCGGTTCAGGTTCTCTGCGGAACGATCTTGCGACCATCTGTCTTTATGATCACTGGTTTGTCAGCGACAATGCCCATCCGTTTGAAACTTTATCCATCCGTCAGGGGGCATTTATGCGGACTTTACCGGGCAGATGTCTCAACTGGATCGTCACCCGTCCGGCTCCGGAACGCAGAACGCCGGTTTCAAAAGATCTTCAAGTGATGGTATGTACTGCCGCGACCTGGGATGAAGCGGGGCTTTTCAGCGTGAACTATGTGATGCTTTCGGGACTCTTGGGCGTGCCGGGATTTTCCGGTGACCTTGCGGGACTTTCTGCTGAAATTAAAGCAAAAATGGCGGAGTATATCCGTTTTTATAAAGAGAACAGAGCATTTTTTGTCAATTCCCATGTTTATCTGCTGACTCCCTTTGTCCCCCTGAAAGAATATGAAAACTATTGTGTTTTCCAGATGCAGGGGGAGGGGACAGACGAATCTCTGGTCTTTGTATTTTCAAACAGTATGTCCCGCCGGGCGTTGCGACAGTTCAAACTCTGTAATCTTGATGCAGACAGAAACTATCTTGTGGAGCAACTCTTTGCAGACAAAAAAGAATCCGTCACCGTATCCGGAAAAACGCTTATGCTGTACGGCATAGAAACCCTCCTGCCTGAAAATCAGCACGTCCGCCACACGGCGGCATTGTACCGGGTGACCGCAATAAAGAATAAATAACGCTTTTGAATAGACCATGTGGACCTGATGGACCACATGGTCTGCAAAGTTCGGCAAGACCATAAACAGCCGGTTTGTCTCAAACAACAAATACCCCGCTTTTTTTGAAAAAGAGAGTTATTTGAATTCTTTGCCCATTAAGGGGATTTTGTTGGTCAGGAAGCCGCCGGCGCCCATGGAGATGAGTTCGCGGGCGTATTCGGGCTCATCGGCAAAGTAGACATTGGAGCGGAGTCCGAGTTTTTTGCAGACTTCAAAGGTTTCCGGGGTGACGGATTTCCATACCGGCTGAACGAAGCGGCAGCCGAAGTCGGCGCATTTCTGCAAGCCTTCGGGGGTTGCGCGGTTTTCCCAGCCGGGGGTGAGACAAATTTCAATATCGCGGGAGTAATTGCGGACAAATTGAGCGATTTCGTCTGAGGCGATGGTAAGATATCCTCTGTCGGACATACCGTAATCAAGATAGAGGCGGCAGATTTCTTTCATGCCGTCAAAGTCGGCGTAAACCTGAATATTCATACAAGCTTTGTCGCGGAAATTTTTTAATACCTCTTCAAAGGTCGGGATTTCAAGCTGAGGATAAAGCGGTTTTTCAAGGCGTTCTTTGCGGAAACAGTAAGAAAAGTTGAGTTTTTTAAGTTCCGCAAGGGTGTGTTCTTCGGGCGCGCCCGTACCGTCAGATGTTCTGTCAATGGTTTTGTCATGCAGAACAATCGGAACGCCGTCAGCGGTCATACGCAGATCAAATTCAATGATATCCGCTTTGCTGGAAACAGCGCGTTCAAAGGCGGGCAGCGTGTTTTCGGCATCGTCAAAGGAGGCGCCCCGGTGGGCGGTCAAGACAACATCTTTGCTTGAGTATAATTGATCAAGAGTCTGCATATATTTTACCTCATGTTCAGTTTGAAATTCTTACATAAAGTAACACAAACTCCGTCAAAAGTCAACTGCGGTGAAAAAATATTTACAAATTCAGAAAGCGGTTTGAAAAACAGCATTTTTACGAAAACTTGAAAAAAATGCGTTTCGGGTGTATGTTAGAAAATAATTTTTATATAATTTCAGGGGTTTGGGTACTATGGATCGCTTGTTGAATATTGTTTCGCTTATCAATGAATATCTTTCAGATTATGTGCTGATTGTTCTGCTGCTTGGCGGCGGGATTTACTTTTCTGTCATCACACGTTTTGTACAGGTGAGATGCTTTTTTGAAGGCTTGCGCCACGCATTCGGCAATTTTTCCGTCAGGGGAGGGGCGAAAAAAACGGGCTTGAGTCCCTTTCAGGCACTTTCCGCCGCAGTTGCCGCTCAGGTGGGTACAGGAAACATTGTCGGCGCATCGGGCGCAATTTTGATTGGAGGTCCCGGGGCAATTTTCTGGATGTGGCTGGTTGCCTTTTTCGGCATGGCAACGATTTATGCAGAGGCGGTTCTTGCCATTAAAACCCGTGTGACCGATGATGATGGAACTTTGCACGGGGGGCCTGTTTATTACATCAAACACGCTTTTCCCAATGTTTTCGGAAAAATCCTTGCCGTTTTCTTTGCCCTGGCGACCATCGGCGCATTGGGATTTATGGGAACTATGGTTCAGGCGAACTCTATCGGAGAAACCTGCAGTACCGCCTGGGGAATCCCAAGTTGGACTATCGGTATCATCGTCGCTGTTTTTGCAGGATTTGTTTTCATCGGCGGCGTTTCCCGTCTGGCAAGTGTGACTGAAAAAATCGTTCCCGCAATGGCTCTGATTTATCTGGCAGGCGGACTGTTTGTTCTGCTTTCAAGAGTAACTTATCTGCCTGAAACCTTTATGATGATTTTCAAATACGCTTTTGATCCGCAGGCATTGATCGGCGGAGGCGTTGGATACGCACTTAAAACCGCCATCAGTCAGGGCGTCAAGCGCGGACTCTTTTCAAATGAGGCAGGTATGGGTTCCACGCCGCACGCACACGCCATGGCGCAAACTTCTCCGCACGTTCAGGGAACAGTTGCCATGACCGGCGTGTTCTTTGATACGGCGGTGGTGTTGACGATGACGGCTCTGATTATTATTTCAACCATTTATACCGGAGACGGTCCGCTTGCCAATATTGCCGGCAGAAATTACCATGAAGTGCTGCTCAATGCGGGATTGACCCAGACCAATCTGGTGCAGTATGCCGTAGCTTCAGTCAGTTCTGCGTTTCTCGGAAATAATTTTGTGGCAGTCTGTCTGCTGTTCTTTGCCTTTTCAACGATCTTGAGCTGGAACTTTTTCGGAAAAATCAACTTTCATTATCTTTTCGGAAAAAAAGCGGTGGTTGTGTATTCGATTCTTTCTGTCTGCTGTATTTTTTTGGGAACCACAGTTAAAAGCAGTCTGGTCTGGAATCTGCAGGATATGCTCAATCAGCTGATGGTGCTGCCCAATATCATCGCTTTGTTTGCGCTCTCGGCAATGGTGTCTTCTTCTTCGCGCAAGTAAAATTTTTTCCATATACACAAACGGCAGTTCCGCTTTACCGGAACTGCCGTTTTGCATACCGACTGATTTGGAGCTTATTTTTTCAACTTGAAATCAATGTGTGTCAGGTTGATGGCTCCCCGTTCAAAAACAAGCGTGAAAACGTGTTTGCCTTTGGTAAGTTTTACGTCAATATGGGCATACGAACCGAGGCTGAAACCCTTTGCCGGATCGTGTCTGATGATATCAAATCTGCCGCCGATTTTGCCGTCAACCAGCAAAATGATATCCCTGGGATTGTAAACCGGTGTACCGTAGTGCATGGTTGCCCGATAGGTTCCGGATTCTTTGACATCGACGGTATATTTGATCCACTCTCCGGCGTGGGTGTGACCGACAACTGAAGAGGTGGAGTCCACCCATTCTCCGACACGGTAAGTTTTCTTTTTGTCGGTGAGGTTTTCTTCATCTTTATCTTTGTAAGCCACATTCTGACCGCCTTCGTCGTAATGTGAAAGCTGCAGACGTCCGGGAATGGCAGTTGCTTTTCCTTTGAAGGGTTTGCTGACACCGCTGCTGCTGATAAAACGCACCAACGGTTCGCTCCATGCCACATTGCCGTCGGCATCCTGTGCAACAACACTGAACGCGTGGATCCCGGTGGTGAGTTCAACCGCCGCCCCGCTGCGTCCGGGCTTGACGTAACTGGTGGTGTCGTAATACTCTTTGGTGAGTTTTACATCAAAGTTGTACGGCGCCTGCGTCTTGTAATCAAGCAGGAAGCCGGAGTCCATTAAATAGACCGCTTTGATCGGAGAACCACTCTTTTTTGAGGGTTTCACAGTTGCATTGAATTTGATTGTGCTGCCCAGCGGGATGGAGTAGTTTTCCAGTCCCTTTGTTGAAACTTTGACTTCAGGAGCCGCAGGATTGGGGTAAGCGTAGACGCGGACATAATCCACTTCAAAATGATCCGGGAATTTGCCGTTTTTCGGGTTTCCGCCAGATCTGCCGCAGCAGCCGCTGAGAATCGCTTTGAGGGGAGAGGTTCCCATGCCGTGATAGAAAGCGTCAAACGTTACGGAGTTGTGCTGACTGTGATTGGCGGAACTTGCAATGAGTTTTCCATCCATGTAATAAGAGATTTCAAACGGTGTCCACTTGCAGCCGATGACGTAGAATTTGTCAATGGAGCCGGGCAGTTTGCTGTGGTAGTTCCAGCTCTTTGAACTGTAACCGGTGAACATGTGCAGATTGTGGTCAAGGGTATCTCCCGGTTTGCCGCCGGGAACCTTGGAACGCAGATAATAATCCTCGTAAACGTCAATTTCCATGCCGTCCACAAAAGAGTTTGAGGGGTGCAGAGAGCAGAGCCAGAAGGCGGACCACCAGCCGTGTTCCTTGCGGAATTTGACTTTTGCTTCAAAGTATCCGTAACGGAAATCTTTGTGGGAGTAGATACTTGCACTGGTAAGATGGGTCTTTTTTGCATTCCAGTCGGCGGTGATGATGAGTTTGCCGTCGCGGAGCGCCAGGCGTGTTTTATCGCTGGAGTAAGAGTAGAACCATTTTTTCAAGTCAAGCGTTTTACCGTTGAATTCATCTGAAAATGCCAGTTTCCAACCGGCTTTGACGGGATCAAATTCAGCTTTCTTTTCGATGGCGTAGGGGACGTCCACGGTACCGTTGTCAACGTTGGCGTGTCCGACAAGAAGGTTATCCAGAACGGTTTCTGCCGGAGTTTTGCCGCTTTTGCGCAGTTCCAGCTGAAAATTGATTTTTCCTGCATTGGTAAAGATACCGTTGAGTCCGTTGTAATTGCGGGTGGAACTGTCAGCCAGACTGTTGATGACAAGGGACCAGGTGCCGCTTTTATCTGCCGCAAAGAGGAAATCCGCCGGAAGAATCCGGTAGGGGACACGCTGAACGGCAAGAACTTTTCCGTCTTCTTTGAAGTTCAAAGTCAACTGGTCATAAACGGCCTTGTGATTGATTTCAACTTCAAATTTGCGCTTGCCGACAACGCTTGCCAGAGAGAGAACGCCGTCTTTGCGCTGTTCTCTGCCGAAATTCTGAATGCGGACACCCATTGCAGCAAAACTGTTTTGGGGAACAGTCACGTTTGCTTTATCTGCGGGCAGGGCGATGATCTGCTTTTTTGCAGTTGTAAAAAGTCCCTGTCCGGTAAAGGAGAGCAGTCCCGGTGTGGGGTGTCCTTTGATGACCTGAGGCTTACCGCTGCAGAAAAGAGTTTTGCCGTCAAAGTCTTCAATGTAAAGAAGTTTGGTAAGTTTGACAGCTTTATTCTGAGAACGCAGTTCATTGGGACCGCCGATGGCAAGATCAGCTCCGGCAAGTCCCGAAAGAACCTTGGCGGCGATAATGTTTTTACCTTTTTTGAGGCGGATTGTTTTGATGTAATTGTCAATGGCGACGGGAGACTTGATATTGCCGTCACCGGTCATGGTATCAAAGACTTTTTTGCCGTTGACGTAAACTTCCATCCACCAGTCGGCACCGGCTCCGAGCGTGCAGTCAGAGTCAACCGGGGCGTTCAGCTGAGCAAACGCCCAGACGCACTTGCCGGCGCCGGGACCTGCGGTTTTACGCATGACAAGTTTGTTCTTGATTGTTTTGTACTGAACGGCCTTTTTTCCTGCAAAAGTCAGAGGAACAGTTGTCAATTCTGCCGGAGAAGGAACGAATTTCTTGTCCACCGGACCGAAGACGTTCCAAATCACCGGAAAACGTACATTTCCGCGGTAGGGACTTTTGATGTATTCAACGCTGACATCGCTCAAATCAAGCTCATTGTCTTTGCTGACACCGATGTTGACGGCAAAAGAACCGGTCTCATCATTGGGACCGTCTTCAATGGTGAAATTAAAAGCCCGGGTGACCCACTGGGGAGTCAGTTTGAATGAATATGCACCCGAAGCTTTGTTCCAGCCGGTCTTGACCTTGCGGGGATTCTTTGTGTACTGGTGGATACTTACGCCCGCATTGCCTTTGCCGCGGACATTCATCACCACGCGGACGATATCCCCGGATCTGCCGGGATAACGGGTCGCATTGATTACCGCAGCACCGAACTTTGCTTTGACGTTGCGGAGAGTTAAAATGTTCTTTTTACCCTCTTTTCTGACGGCAAGAGTTGCAGCAGGTTTGTAGCCTGTCCAGTTGTGCAGAACCCAGGCAACGGGCGTGTTGTCAGATTTGACTTTTGAGAATGAGCCGTCCACCGGCAGTTCTGCTGCAAAAAGCAATCCGCACAAGAGGGCGCAGAAAGCCGCTGTTTTTTTGAGATACATGCGTTTTTTATTCCTTATACCATATCATGTTGTCAGTTTGAAAACTGCGTCCGCAATGGGCGTTGATTTCACCCATGGGAACGGCGCGGGCGTGACCGTCAATGAAAACAGTGTTGGTCATTCCCTGATGACGTCTGCGGGAAATACCTTTTCCCCAGGCGTTTGCCATATGCGTACCGGTGATGGTCGTCGAGCCCGGAGCATAGGTTTCCCCGGGGTCGGAGTGATCGTCTTTATTTGCCCAGTAGGTATCCAGAATCAGCACACGCAGCGCCGGTTTTTTGACGCGGGGGAACTTTGCCGGCAGGGCATAATCGCTCTGACTGGCGCTGGTCATGCCGTAATGCAGATAACCGATATAAGCAACGTTGTTCATCGTTGCCGGACACTTGATCAATCCGCCCTGTTTTGCGGCGGGAACCGTGTAGTTCGGCGGGTGACCGTTGGGCGGAGGCGTCAACTCCGTGTAACCGAAGTAAGGTGCGGCAAGGCGTGACCAGCAGTCGTTTCCGATGCCGACATAGGTCAATCCGTTGTTGTACTTTGCGTTTGCAGTTCCCACCGGAGCGACCGTTGCCGGGAGCAGCAGATCTTTGTGGTCAAGTCCGTACTGGATGATCCCCCCGCCGATCTGCCGGATGTTGGAAAGACACTTTGAACTTTGTGCCGTTCCCCGCGCTTTCTGCAGTGCCGGCATGAGCATTGCCGCAAGTATTGCGATAATGGCAATCACAACCAGCAATTCAATCAGCGTGAATGCAGGTGTTTTTTTCTTTGATTTCAACAATTTTAAACCTCCTTTGAGTTTGATGTTATTGAAATTTTCCCTGACTTTATTCTTGTGTATAATATAGCATTGAAATATGTTTTTTTCAACGCTGTTCCCTTTGTTTGAATTTGAAAACAAGGGAATTCCGGCGCGCGGATCGGGCAAAAGATTATCCTGAGAAAATTGTTGAAAAAAGTACCGTATGAAAGCATTTTAAATTTATCAATATACAGTTTTGTCTCTCTGATGTGCGATATAATCTCTCCGCAGGGTATTGTTAATGATTGGTGTTTATGGTATATTTATAAACAGACAATAATTTTCAACAATCGGTTTCAGGGAGGATTTTTTATGTTAAAACGTTATCTTGTCATTGTTGCTGTTATCTGTCTGGGCGTGAAGGCTGCTGCTTTTGATGTCCGGCAGATCGTCGTTCCGGATAATCCGGCAGCTGTGGAAAAATATGCAGCAGAATTGCTTGCAAATTATCTTGAAAAAGTATTCAACCGGCGTTTCCCCATTGTGAGAAGTTCTGTTCTTCCCTCAAAGGGAAGTTGTTGTGTCGGACCGTTTTTTGCGGAAAAGGGGCTGAAGAAATTTCCCCGGATGACCGATGAGGAATCATTGGGAAAAAGTTTCAACGGCAGACTTTTTCTGACGGGAAACAAACGTGATTCCAGAGGGACGCTTTATGCAATCTATGAATTTCTGGAAAGGGAACTGGGGATACGTTTTTATACTCCTGTTGCCGAAAAGGTGCCGCAGAGAAAATCTTTTGATTTCAGCAGAGTTGATTTTCGCTTTGCACCGGCTTTTCCGTTGGGGAGAAATATTCTGCGTCTGCTGCCGCCGGAGGGGATGAGTGAAGATAAATATTATGAGTTTCTCTCCAAATCCCGTATCAATACCGTGTACGGAATGGATAAGGTGGATGCGCGTTTTGCCCGTTTCTGGCGAAGTGTGCCGCACGATGGCGACTCCATGCATATTTTTATTCCCGCCGGAAAATACTACAAAACCCACCCGGAATTTTTTGCTCTTGTGAACGGTAAAAGAGAAAATTCTCTGGGACGGGGCGGTATGAAACAGCCGCAGGTGTGTTTTTCAAATCCCGAACTGCGGAAAACGCTTTTAAAAGAGGTGCGTGCGTACTGGAAAGCCTGCGGTGCTCCGAAAGAAACTTTTTTACGTATTACCAACAACGACAATGACCGTATCTGTCAGTGTGCGCTCTGCCGCAAAATTGATAAAGAAGAGGGCAGTCACGCCGGAATTTATCTGCGTGTCGTCAACGAAATCGCCCGCGAGATGGCAAAAGAGTATCCGGATATCAAAATCCTTGCCAATGCCTACTGGACAACGCGTGTAACGCCCAAAATTACCCGTCCTGAGAAAAACGTCTACCTGAAATTCTGTGATATTGAGGGAACTTTCAGCCGCAAACTGGATGACCCTGTTGACCCTGTCAATAAAGGTATCTATCGTGATATCAGAAACTGGGGACGTCTTGACGGTAAACTTTATGCGACGACTTACACCACAAATTTCACCTTTTATTTATACCCTATCAATGATTTTGATACATTTCCCTACAACCTGCGGCTTTATCACCGTCACGGCGCACAGGCGTTTCAGGATCACACCTCCTGGCATGTCCGCGGAATCGACTTTGAGGAGTGGAGATATTATCTTGCCGCCCGTCTTATGCGCGATCCCGGCATTGATGAACACGCTGAACGCAAAGAGTTTTTCAAGTTCTATTACGGACCGGGGTATCCGGCAGCTGAGTCCTATTATCAGTTGATCAGAAGTGCTGCAAAACAGCATAAATATCAGACGGGATGTTTCTTTCTGTTTCCCTCATTTTACGATATCAACTTTCAGAAAAAGGCGGCGGCAATCTTTGAAAAGGGCTTGCGTGACTGCGGTAAAAACAAACTTTATTCCGACCGTTTGGCAAAAGAGCGTGTTTCCCTGCTTTTTATGGAGTGCAGCAGCGGTGCGCTTTTTGAGAGTTATCCGGTGGAAAAGCAAATCCGTCTCTTGAATGAACTCAAAACGGAAAGCCGCCGTTTCGGAATAAAAAATCGTTCCAACCGCTACGGGGATACGCTTGAGAAGTGGGCTGACGGTAAAATCAGAAACGCCAAACAAATTTTGATAAAGCCGGGAAAATCATTTCTTGTGAAAGCGGATCTTGTTTCCGGCGGCAAAAAGGTGAAAGATCAGAATAAAGATGTCATCAAGTTGAGTAAATTTGAAAAATCGCGCATCATCCGTTCGTATTCGGCGTGTTTTTACACGGCAGATCCCGATATGCGTTACGATGTTGCCGTGCGCATAAAAACGGCGTTTGTTCCGGGCAAGGCAAAAAAAGGTCATGCGCTTGCCGTTGGCTGGGAGCCGGGATTCCGCAATCAGCCCGATGGTATGGAAGTGGGGATCAGAACAGATAAACTGCCGGAAAATGCGGGATACGTTGATATTCCTGTTATGAAAAATGTTCATGCGCGAACCGCTTATTCCTACTTTTATATCAAACCGGTTTTCTCAAAAGATTCCGGAATAAAATATATCAATTTTGAAGGATTTGTCCTGACGCCGGTCAAAGCAACAAAGAGGTGATAAAAATGAAAAAGAACAGAAATTTTCGTTTGCAGAAAAAACATTGTTTCACGCTGATTGAACTGCTGGTTGTGATTGCGATTATTGCTATTCTTGCCGGAATGCTTATGCCGGCACTTAACAAAGCTCGGGAACGGAGCAGGATTACTTCCTGCAAAGGAAATTTAAAATCAATCGGCATGGCGCAGATTTTTTACATGGATGAATACAACTGGTGCATCATGGACTGCTCCGCTAAAATTCCGGATTGCGCCGGAACGTCAAGCTCAAAGAGTTACTGGGTGGATATTCTTTTGAAATATCTCCTTTCCGGTAAAAAAGTGTATGAGTGCCCCTCTGATACCGCCGGAAAAGCCATCGCCTGGAAAGGCTCTGTCGGTCAGCACGTTGTCGACCCCTCGTATGTCAGTTACGGACTCAATTCCGAAGGTCTCCGCCGTTCGCGCAAGGGTTCCGGAGACATGGATGAAAGTTTGCGTATCCGTCCCTCTCTGGTCAAAAATCCGTCAAAATTTTATTCTTTTATGGATAGCGCAAGTTATACCAGTCCGACTCTGTACGGCTACTTCCACGTCCGCGCACTCAAACCCAGCGGGACCGGTGCTTATGAGGGTATGCCCAATTTGATCCGTCACGGCGGAACCGCCAACATCGTGTTTTTTGACGGACACGTCGGCGCGATCAATTCCACTTTGTTCCTTGATCCCTGGGATGACAGCGCCTTCGGCAACCGCGGCGACACTTCCACCAAGCGCGACCATTGGACTTATGACGGTAAAGTTGCCCAATAAATAACAAAAAGAAAATACAAAAAATGAAAAAAACAAGTGTTTTGTTGTTGGCTTTTGCTTCTCTCTGCTGTTTTGCCGGAGTTTTTGACGCAAAAAGTTTTGTTCTGCACGATGGTGCCGTTGTGGAAAACGGTATCCTGAAACTGGATGGAAAAAAGGCTTATGCCGCAATTCCCGGAACTGAGAAAATCGCCTTTGCCGCGCCGGGAGTCACTTTTGCCTGTGCCGTTAAACCGGTATTTGATGCGCGTAAAGGTTCCGGTGAGATGATGGACAGTTACTTTTCACGCAATCGTGCGCCTTTTACCATTTGCCGCTGGGGCGGATTGATTTCCACCCGTATTTTGAACAAAAAGACGGGCAAGTATCAGATCGACCGTGCCTACGGGATTCCCAAAGCGGGCATCTGGAGCCATATTGCTTTTGTGATTACTCCGGTAAAAGACAAGGCGGAAAACTGGAATGTTGCCATGTATCTCAACGGCAAAAAAATCTATGACAGGGCGGTTGCGGATTTCACTCCTGACTCCGGCAAAGGTGCCATTGAACTTGGCAAAGGCTGGGGCGGTCCCTGGGCGTTTACCGGAGAAATGACTTCTGTCTTTGTGGAACAGAAAGCTCTTTCGGCGGAAGAAATTTCCCAATTGATGAAAAAGAGTCCTGCCGGAAAATAATTGCCGGAAATTGTAAATCAGGAGGGCTGCTGCAAAACTTGATGTTTGCAGCAGCCCTTCAACTTATTACAGATAAGCGCGTTATTTTACTCTGCCGGCAAAGCGGTCCAGTTCTTTGAGTTGTTCTTCAGAAAGACGGCGGCAGACGATGGAGCGTGCCATAAGCGTTTGTTTTGCCGCATTTTCCAATAATTCCATGCGGTCAAAGGCATTGAGCAGACTTTTGCCGACGGTGATGACACCGTGATTTTCCATAAGTCCGCAGTTGTAATTTGTCATATATTGCGCAACCAGTTCAGCAAGTTCTGTGCTGCCCATGATGGCATAGGGGATTTTTATTACATCGCCTGCCATGGCATAGGCTTCAGCAGTAAGGTGCGTATCAAGTTTTTCTTCGGTGCAGCAGAAAAACGTTGCTGTAACAGGATGCGCATGGACGATTGCCTGAACGTCGGGACGCCGGGCATAAATTCCCAGGTGCAAAGCTGTTTCAATGCTCAATTTCAAGTCGGGCGTGAGAGATTTTCCGTCCAATGTAACGATACCGACCGTTTCGGGGGATTGTTCAGCCTTGTCGGATTGAGAAGCGGTGATGGCGATATTGCCGTCTGCGGTGCGGCAGGAGATGTTTCCGCCGCTGGTGGTTGTCAGAAACTGACGGTAAAGCCGCCGCATGAAGCCGGCGACCTGTTCTCTTTCTTTTTCGTACATGATTTTTCCTGTCCGGTTTTTTTGTGCAAAAAAATTTTCTGTCATTAATATATTTCAAGAAAAAAACTTTACAAATAAATTTTATTTTTTTATTACGGAGTTGTATTTTTTCAAAAAAAGCATTATCTTATATTGCTAACATGTTGATACTTATTTTTTTATCCGGAACCGGCAGGGGAGGTTTTGCCGGGGATTATATAAAATTATCTGAAAAAACAGGAGACCGGGAGAAGAATGAACAGCAATGACGATGTTTTTCATGTTCTGCGTCAAATATTGGCAGGAATTTTTCTTGTCGGTGTTTTAGGATTTTCAATATATCAGGGTGTTGTGTTTTGGAAAATGTGGAAAACCCGCCGGGAACACCCCCGCGTAACGGAACAGGAAAAGCAGAAGAAAGAAGATTTTTCAACTGAGAAAAACAATATTCCGGCGAAGGTGCAGAAAATGCCGGCTGCTCCTCTGCCGCAGAGTGCTCCCCGAACGGATAGAAATAAATTTCAGGAACGTCAGGAGCAAAAAAAGATTCGGAAACGTCCGCAAAAAAAGATTCGGAAACGTCCGCAAAAAACGACTTCTCCCCATTCTGAGAGCCGGAAAAAAAACGGCGGAGTTCCGGCAGAGAAAGTGTCCGAAAGCGACAGGATTAAGGCGCGCTGCCGGAAAAATCTGGTAAATTGGGGAAGACAATGGTTTATCGCTCTCCGGAGAGGTTTGCCGGGCAATGAATTGTGGAAAGATAAGATATTCTGTCCGACAGGTTCAGCCTGTCAGTTGGGACACTGGAAAAACTATTATCGCCGGCCGGATAAACGCAAATATATGATTTTATTCTATTGTCCCGCACATAACTGGGCGTTCTGCGGAGATGGTAAAATCCGTAAATGCAAGGAGAAAAAATAATGTTGGACCTTATATTCAGTAATCCGTTGGTCAAATTGCTTGAGTTGGGTATATTTCACTTGGACGATTTGTTCTTCGGCAGACGTGACCCGTACTACCAACCGGCTGAAAATATGTTGACATTCCCATATCTGGCTGCTGTCGGAAGTGCAATTTTTTATCTGATAATGGATTTTTTTTCAAGTGTTGACAGACAGTGGGTCATGGATATGATTTTTCATCTGTTGCTGTGTTGTGCCGGTGTGAATGTATTCTTCTACATGTTTAATTTGTTGGGGATGAATTCATTTTTCAAACAGATTTTTTATTTCTGCTTTGTATCGGTAATTACTTTCAGTTTTACCTTGCTGATTTTTGTTATTGCACTCTGGGCAATGACGATTCTGATAATCATTTTTGCCACACTTTTCTTTATATCCTGTCTGGCAAGCAGTTCCTCCGGATCCGGCCGCAGTTCCGGAGGCAGTTTCGGAGGCAGTTCCGGAGGCAGTTCCGACTCCGGATTTGTCCGTAAAAATCAGGATGCATACGATTTGTCGGATGGAACGACTGTTGCTTTTGATGCGATGACCGGCAATTACGTCAGTACCGATCCGCTTTTTCCTGCTGAGTATGAAAAGAATAACGATACTTTTACCAGAATAAATTAAAAAGAGATGAAAAATGAAAATGATTGCAATTCTTGCCCTTGTGTGTGCTGCCGGACTTGTTTCCGGCGCAGAAGTCCTGAAAGAAAAAATTCTTCCCAAACCTGATTTGAAATCCGGCAAACCTCTGATGGCGTGTTTTTCTCTGCGGCGCAGTTCGCGGAGTTTCAGCAGTAAAGCACTGCCCGATCAAATCATCGGTGAGGTGCTTTTTGCGGCGGACGGTGTAACGCGTTCCAACGGCAGGAAAACGGTTCCGACCGCCCGGGATATGCGGAATCAGAGCGTTTATGTTTTTATGGCAGAGGGCGTGTATCTTTACAACGGCAAAAAACACGCATTAACTCCGGTACTGAAAGGGGATTACCGCAAACATTGCGGAACTCAGGCTTTTCACGCCAAAGTGCCGATGGTGCTGGTCTTTGTTTCAGAAATGACTGCCGTCGGCAATACGCCGGAACTTCAGGCGCTGTATGCGGGAAATCACTCCGGAAGTGCTTCTCAAAACGTTTATCTTTATGCCGCTTCAAAAGGCTTGTCAACAGTTGTCTGCGGTTTGCTTGACAGAAAGAAGATCAAGAATATCCTGAAACTCGGCAAAACGCAGCAGGTGATATTCTCCCAGCCCGTCGGCTATCCCGGAAAGTAATTTTTTTGCAGGCATTTTTTACAGATGACCGGCACAAAATTGTTAATTGGTGTTAATTGGTGCCATTCTATATAAAAACTATCCATAAAGAATTTACAATTAAATTATTCTCGTTTTGCCGATCTTGGGGAACGCAATAATCTGCCCGCTATTGTCAATAATATATCAATGGATATTCTTATTGAAATCATTGCTGATTTTTTCACCGTGCTGTTCGGTTCAGAGGCAAACAAACTTGGAGCTGACCGGGAAGTTCCAAATTGGGTGAAAATATTGTTTCTGATTCTTGCTGTCGCCTTTATCGCAGGCGTTTTGTACTTCTGCCGGAGACTTTCAGAATGACCAAACTCAAACGGACTTAAGCGGAGAGTTTTTCTGAATCAGCGTCCGTTACTGTCCGTTGCCGTCTGTAATAGTCCGTTTTATAAAATTTAATGCGGCATCTGCCGGGCAAATGTCACCAGTAAAAATAATGCTCCGGCAAAGGCGGCAGCCAGAGCAAATGTCCGCAGTTTTTTATCGTCATTACCTCAAGGAATGTATTTTTGCAATAAGATAATTCATCAATACGCAATTTACAAGTGGACTTGTAAAAAGTCCGGAAAAAGGTCTTTTGACTATTTGTAAATAAAACTGATTTGGATTATATTAGGTGGACATTTACAGACATTTACGGACTTTTACTGACATGGAAAAAAACGGACAACTTTTATTCAAAAGCGGCGGTTACAGGCAATTAAAATCTTTTCAACTGGCGCAGTTGTGTTTTGATATTACTGTCAGATTTGTTGAATTGTATATTCCGCCCAAATCGAGAACCACCGATCAAATGGTCCAGGCGGCGCGTTCCGGAGTGCAGAATATTGCGGAAGGTTCAGTCGCTTCGGCAACAAGCAAGCGTACCGAATTAAAGTTGACCAATGTCGCAAGAGCATCGTTGGAAGAACTGCGCCTTGATTATGAAGATTATCTGCGCCAGCACTCCATAACAGTTTGGAGCAAAGATCATCTGCTTGCACAGGAATTTATCCGCCGTCGCATAAGTTCAATGGAAGATTTCAGAGTATTTATTCAATGGGCTATGCAGCAGCCACTGTCCGTAAATGTCCGTACTTGTCCGTTGCAGTCCGTAATTGCAGCCAACGGGATATTGCTTTTGCTTGACACGACCTGTTATCTGCTTGACCGTCAACTTGCCCGCCTTGCCACCGACTTTGAAAACAAGGGCGGCTTTTCAGAGCGGATGTGCAAACGCCGCACCGGAAAGCGGCAGGAGTGCAATAAATGAATAACGCTGTTGCTATTGCAGAATAAATCACCAGCACTGCCGGATAATCGCTCACTTTATCAGCGTTTTGCTCATCCGGTAAAAAATCTTTTGCTCCATCTTCTTTCTGCATTTTTCACCTCGGACAATGGTTTTGCTCATATTGACAATGATTGGTATGAGGATTGGCTTCCCGGTATTTCACTTCATTTTTCAATAAACCTATACCAACAGCCAGATTCAATGGCCAGCAAAGATGAGTCGCTGCATCAATACAAATTGTCGGCAACATCAAAGGAACCAGCCAATAACTTGCCGCACTTTTCCGACAGGCGATTTTCTTGCCTAAAATCCGATCGTGAACGCCATCCAATTCAATAATATCTCCGTCAATAATGTTATCTATATCTGAAACGTTGAGTGCCCGTGCATCGGATGGCAGTTTATCAACAATCGTTCCGCCAACCAGAAAATCAGGAGGATAAATAGGACCTTCTGCTCTGAAATCTTTCTTTTTATCCGCAGAAATTTTTACGATTATCGGTTCGGTTGCTGTTTTTATCCGTTCATACCGGTTGGGGCGGAAACTCATTGGAATTCCAATCAACTGAAACCAACCGGGGGAATTGAGATAGGTGCGTTTTTCACATTTCAAATAGTAATCTCGTTGCAAATAGTTGCCTTTTCCGGATTCATAGCAAATGAACGCCCGATTATCCGGCACGATCAAATAATCTTCTTCTGTACCGATTGACCAAAGCATCTCTGTAAAGCGTGTTCCAGCACACCCAGTCAGGAGCAAGCTGCTGAAAATAACCGAAAATGTGAAGAGAAGTTTTTTCATTATATCTGCTCCGTCAGTCGCCAGAAATACACAAAAAATGCTCCGAATAGGAAATGAACAGGAACAATACAAAGTCTTATCCATAATTTTTCTGGTATTGACTTTTGCTTTATTGCTTTCCAAACAATAAAGCTGTTCCAAACTGTCATTACAACAACCGCAGGAATCATGACCGGGAAGAAAATATCAAACGCAAAAAAGACTCCCCATGCGGCAACAAATATCAGCGTTTCCACCAAGTCAGTCCATGTGTGACAGCAAACCGCATTGATCAGAAAAATCAATCCGGTGATCAGCCATAAAAATAAAACTGCTAAATATATTTCCATTGTTTCTCCCATGACATATTCAATCATAAACCAACAAAACCGCAGCGTATGATCTCTTTGGAGTCTTTCTTATATTCCACCCAGAAACATTTTGCTCCAATTTTGCTTTTTTCCAAAACTGCAACCTTTTTGTTGGAGTACAATTCTGTATTTTTCGACAAATTTTCCCTTAACACCTTGTATGCGTAATGGCGTTCATCTTCGTTTTCAAGATCAAAACTCCACATTGGTTCTCCCAACAACAAAACTATATCCGAATAGCAGTGATATTGCTTTGCAGTATCGAACTTTTTCGCATTATGTAAATGTTTTGAACAACAAAATGTAACGAAAATTGACAATATTGAAGCCACTGATATTGTCACAATAAACTTAATCTTCTTTTTCATTGTTTTTAACTCCAATATACCTCTTGCAGACAGCACTCCTGCCGCGCTTTCAGATATGAAACGCTCGTTTATTTCATTTTTTAACAGGAAACTCCTCCCGCGCAATGAACAACAGTCGTATAAAAGTGCCCCAGCGCAATCATCAACAATAATACCAACAGCGACACACTGCGGATGATCAGAAAATCTTTTAATTCTCTTCCTTTAGCAGTGGAAATCTTCTTTTTTCCGTAACAGACAAGTTCTATAACATTCAGAACAAGAGCTGTAATCCACGGAAATACTGGTGCAACAACAACCAGCAATACCCAAACGCCAATTGCATTACCAAAGCCACCAAAGCTATCTCCTGGCAGCAGCAATACAAGCAAGTTGATAAAAACATGTCCGTACATAACAATGAAGCAGGTGGTCTTGCTGATCTGCCAACAGTTTATATGTCTACGGGCTATAAACATACTGCTTACCCACAACATCGGAGCAATGACAAATACAAATATGTCTGCACCATTGGAACAGTACATTTCAAAAAATATTTTCCACGCCTCATTCATACATAGATCCTTTTTGTAACGGATTGGCACAAAAACGTTCAATTGCCACAATACCATACTGATTCATATTTACTCCCGTGGAAGCGGCCATTCCATTTGGTAGCGGAATGTGTTTTCTCCTTTCCGGGTGATCGTAATGGTCACAGTATCGCCGCATTTGACAAATTTGCAGATATGCTTTATCCATGACTGCTGCATTTTTTGCTGTACTTCCATGGTCTGATAACAGCGTTCAATATTGATTTCTCCGTCAGATAATTTTACAAAATCTTTTTCGTATGTCCGCATAATATCACGACAGATGTTGATGCAGTCTTCTACCTCGCAAGTCTTCTCTGCATAGTTGAATAACCCTAAAATCACCCATGTGATGAACGAGAGTAATAAAACGCAGGGAATAATCAAAATATATTTTTTCATGGTTTGGAGGACTTTCTTCTGATTTTCAACGGACTTGTACGGACGGCAACGGACTGATACAGACAGTTTGGGCAAACGGTGTCCGTTGCCGTCCGTTTCTGTCCGTAATTGTCCGTTTTCTGCATTGTCATAAACCTTTGACCTTTTCTTTATAGGCTGCACTCTGGTGACACCAGTCGCGGTGAACGATTTTTCCGTTTTCGCTCCATACAAGGAGATAAACTTCCGGTTTGGAGTATTTGAAAATATGCAGTTCCCGTCCGGATTTGAAGCCGCTTTCTTCAAACTTCGCAATGGCTTTGATAAATTCAGAATCATTTTCATCGACAGTTTTCTGCAACA
>SUVX01000042.1 GCA_015061725.1 Lentisphaerota bacterium | reverse complement strand
AAAACGGTGGAAGGATTGGCTTTGCTCCACAAATATCCCACAATTTGCCCACATTTGCGGGAAAAGCCCCTCTACCATGTCAGAGGTGCAAAAATGAAGAGTTATTGTAAAGAACGAAAAGGGCATTGGTATTTCCGGATGCGGGTTCCTAAAGAACTGCATCCGTATCTGCCATCAGAGATTTCCTATTCAATCAAAGGACTGGATTTGGAAACAGCCCGTTTCAGATGTAAGCTGCCGGGGAATCGCCTCCGGGGCATCTTTGAACAAGCCAAATATGGAGTTAAGTTTGCATAATACCTCCATTGCTTGAGGTTTTTCAGAACGGGACTATCCCGTCCGGGGTATTATGCCTGAAAAAGCGGTTTATTTAAGGAAAAAACTGTTTTCAGCAGATATTATACTCCCGTAATGCCGTGGTTATCTGATCGATCAAGGCTTTTGCTTCGACTTCAGAGACATTAGCGGTGGCCGCAGTTTTGATCAAGTCGGCATCAGTGATATTGCATCCCTTGCCGTTGACCATACAGGTTTGTTCGCCATTGATACCGGCACTGGGGGTAAGGTCATAGGCAGGAGCAAGCTGCCACTGGTACCGGGAGTTCAGCAGAAATGAAAAGTTCTTACTGTGATCATCCTTATTGCCGCTTTTTATATTGAAGATCATCCTGCGTACCATTTCCACCACATCGGCGTGGTTCCGGGTCAGAATCCAGGTGAGCTTCAACAGATTTTCATAATCAAGCGAAGCAAAGCGGTGCGAAGCGTGGAGCAAACCGCAGGCGGTGTGGGTATGGACCTTCCCCTTTAGTGTACGGTCAAAACGCTGAACACCGAAACAGCCGCGTCCGTCTTTCAAGAGAAACAAATGCGTTTCCGGCATGGTGATTCCGGCAGCTTTCGCCGCCAGAGAGTAACGGTATTCCAACTCTCCGGAACTCTGCGGATCGTGCTTTTCTGAAAACTTGATGATCCACGGAGTAAAACCGTCAGGGACACTCTTTCCGCCATGAATGATCTGTTTGCGGTCGCTTGAAACACAGGCAACGATCTTGGGACGGACTCCCCCGGATGAACCATTGAGTTTCAGCAGTTCATCAAGAACGGCGCTTTCTTCGCCGTCAAGGATCCGGTCAACTTCACCGGAAAGTGAATCAAGTTCAATATCTCCGTAAAGGTCAGAATCTCCGGCTGCCGGTTCGTATTCCAACGCACCCATTGGATTTGCCCCAATAAGCGAAAGCCGGTCAAGTGGTGTTATTTCGGCGTAAGATTTGCCCAGCTTGCGGAGTTTGCGATCAAGAAGCAGACATCCCCACCCATCAGGCAAACTGTCGTTAAAAAGTCCGAAAAGCCCATCGAAAACGTGGGATTTTTCTTCAAATACGCCGGCTTTCAAAGGCAGTTTGAAAGGAGACAACTCAATGCCGCTCTTCTGAAAATCCGGAGAGTATTCAAAAAAGATACGCTGTTTGTCCTGAAGCAGCATCCCGACTTCCTGACGGATGCCGTACATATTCAAAAAGACTTTGAGTTTCATTTTTTCCTCGCTCTCTGCCGAACCTTTTCAGCTTTGAGATCATAGAGCGAAATTGGGACATCATTGACCGCAAAGATGTTGCTGAAGTCTTCGAGCTTGCCAAGTACCAGAGCAATGCGGAGCAGATGGTTAAATTGGACTTCTCCGGTCTTTTCAAAACGCTTTACCGTGCCAACTGCGATACCGACCTTGTCGGCAAGCTCCTGCTGGGTGATATTCTGCTCCAAACGCAACGCTTTGGCACGCTGTGCCGTCCTCTGCATCACATCAGACGGAGCGATCAAATTAATATCGGTCATTATAATATCATTTATCCGTTATTTACGATATATAATATACAGCACAATATCTATAATTCAAGTTTTTTTCAGAAAAATTATATAACCGTACTGATAGAGGAAAAAGGTTATATTTGCTGACTTGAAAAAGCAACAAATTGGTGTTATCTTGTTATGTCGTCAGCAAAAATATTGCTCCACAATTATCCCACATCGTAGAGCATGAATTGAAGCTGTAAGTTGTTCAACATTTGCAAGTTGCAAAGAATAAGACGGTTGCGGAAAGTTAAAAAGTTGGTCCATCTCCCACCACCATTTGAATCGAGTAGGAGGCTGTCCATTATTTGGACAGCCGTCCTCTCACACCACCGTACGTGCCGTTCGGCATACGGCGGTTCAGTAACTTGAGTGCAGTTCATTATACCGGATGAAGATATCGTCATATCCCATCTGAATAATGCGTTTGTCTGTCAGGGTTTTACTCAATATCCAACTGTTGGATATATGCCAGTATCCTTTGCGGGTGTTTGCCCATTCCCATGCCTTGCCACGGGAAACGCCCAAAGCTTGCAGGTTTTCAAAACGGGTCTTGATACGCTTCCACTGTTTCCAAATGTAACAGCGGATTTTACGCTTTATCCATCCATTGGCTTGCTGCATAAAATCCTTCATATCGGCAATGGCATAGTAGTTCAGCCAACCCATTGTATACTGCCGCAATTTCTGCAACACATATTCCAGACTGCGTCCCTGATTTCTGCGGGTCAGCTCGCGGATTTTATTCTTGAAGCGGTCTATAGACTTCTCATGTATACGGATTCCTGCACGACCTTTTCCGGTCGTATGCAAGGCAAAACCGAGAAACTTCAGTTTCAACGGACTGCCGGCTTTGCTTTTGGTTTCGTTTACTTTGAGTTTTAATTTCGTTTCAAGAAATTTCCGGCTGCTGCTCAATACCCGCTCGGCGGCTCTCTGACTTTTGACATAAATGTTGACATCGTCTGCATATCGCACGAATTTGTGTCCACGGCGTTCAAGTTCGCGGTCAAAGACCGTCAGGTAAATGTTACTCAACAGCGGGGATAAGTTTCCGCCTTGCGGACTGCCTTGTTCCGTTGCTGTCAGAACTCCATTTATCATCACTCCGCTTTTCAGATAGCGTTTTATCAGATTCAATACACGCGTGTCGTGTATCTTCTTCCGAAGCATATTCATCAACAATTCATGGTTGATGGTGTCAAAATACTTACTCAAGTCTATATCAACTACTCGCTGATAGCCTTGATTATAGTATTCCTGTGCTTTGCGGATTGCCTGATGGGCGCTTCTGCCGGGGCGAAAGCCGTAACTGTTTTCTGAAAATTCCTTCTCGAATATCGGCATTATTACCTGCAATATTGCCTGTTGTATCATACGGTCTATCATTGCCGGTACACCAAGCAACCGCACGCCTCCATCCGGCTTCGGGATTTCAACCCGCTTTACCGGCAGGGAGCGATACGTCCCGTTACGGAGACTTTCAAGGAAACTTTCTTTGTGTTCGTGCAGATACTCCAGTAACTTGTCAATGGTCATGCCATCTATCCCGGGAGCTCCGCCGTTTCTTTTGACTTGTTTGTACGCTCGATTGAGGTTATTTCTTTCAAGGATACGCTCAAACAAATCTGCACCGTCTTTCCTGTCTGTTTCCCGCAAAGGTATGCTCGGCACTCCCGGGGTACTTTCAGGTTCCACCCTATCCTTGCCCGGGCAGCTCACTTGCGTGATTTTCTGCATTCTACACATACTTTGCCTTTCACCTCAAGAAAGAACTGTTACTGTTCGGTCCTTCCCGCTTCTGCGGTACTATGACCTCTGCTGACTTCTCAACGCTCAGCCGTGCATCACTGCACGGGTTGGATTTTTTTTCAATCCGTATCGTTGAGACCTCCGCGGATAAGTGCATTGACTTTCCTCCCATATATCTGCCGCATTTACACCACAAGGTTCGGTCAGTATCGGACTTCGCTTTGTTAGGCAAGCTCATCCACCTTGCATATGCCTTATATGCGGTTTCTGTTCGTCAGACCGGGATTTTGCTATTGCCTTCTTTCAGATTCCACCTCACAATGGACACCCTTGGCTTTCGCTAACAGTTCCTACTGACAAGGTCTGTATCGGACTTTCACCGACGAGTCAATGCGCGTGCCGCGCATACCCAAAACGCCTCCATCTTTCCGACAGAGGCGTTTTTGTATTCTTTTTTCTGCTGAAAAATTATTTACCGTATTTTTCAAACCAGGGTTTCAAAGATTCTCCCCAGATGGAATAGGCCTTTGAAGTTCTGGGGTGCAGCAGATCGGGCATCATGCTCTTTTCAAGCACACCTTCGGGTGTCAGGAAGTTTTTGCGGATGTCAACCCAGACGATCTTTTTGCCATCACAGAATTTGACGATCTCTGCGTTGACTTTTTCGTTTTCAATACGTCTTTTATCCGCCTTGTCCTTACCGCGCGGAAAGATGGCATAAAGCAGAATCTGCGCTTCGGGACAGCGTTTCTGAACACCGTCAAGAATCCTCTTTATTCCGGCAACGGTCGCTCTGTAATCGCCGCGGTTGTTGGTGCCGATCATGACGGTAACCAGTTTGGGAGAAATCATCTCAAGGATACCGCTTTTTTCGATGATCCAGATCGTGTGCTGGGTACGGTCTCCGCCGCAGCCGAGATTGAGAACATTGTAAGGAGCAATATATTTTTTCTGTGCGGCGGCAGCAGGTTTGTATTCCCACTGGTGCGTGATGGAGTCTCCCAGCATCAGAATTTTGATTTTGTCCTTGTTTTTGGCAGCAAAAGCCTTTTTCGCCGCATGACGTTTGACATGACGCTTGTACTGAACAGGCGTGGTCGCAACTTTGATCTGCTGTTCAAGAGTCAGTTTCGGTGCGGCTTTTTTCTTTTTGTTTGCAGCTTTGACCTTTTGAGTCTTCTGCGGTGCAGGCGTTTCCGCCGCCATGACAGGAGCAATTCCGATCAGGGCAGCCAACAGCAATAAAGAGAATTTCATTTTTCAACCTTTCTTTTGTTTTTAAAGGGGATTTTTTATATTGTCTTTGTTCAAAAATACTCTGCTTTTACGAAAGTTTTTCAACGAGTTCTGCAAGTCCGGACATAACATATTTCGGCGTATAGGCAAAGCGGGCAATATCTTCCGGAGCAGTAACGCCTGAAAGCACGAGAACGGTATCCACTTCAGCCTCAACACCTGCAATGATATCCGTATCCATTCTGTCACCGATGATGACCGTTTCTCTTGACATGGCATTGAGATATTTGACCGCACGCCGCATCATAAAGGGATTGGGCTTGCCGATGAAATACGCTTTCTTGCCGGTGGCAAGTTCGATCGGGGAAATAAGGGCGCCGGTAGCGGGAACGATCCCGCGCTCCGTAGGACCGGTAAGATCCGGATTGGTACCGATCAATTTTGCGCCGTTAAGCACCAGATGAACGGCTTTTTCCAGACGTTCAAAACTGTAAGTGCGGGTTTCTCCGATGACCACATAATCAGGGTCAACGTCATTCATGGTGATACCTTTTTCATACAGCGCATTGGTCAAACCTGCTTCACCGATGGCGAACACCGAACAGCCGGGCTTCTGGCGCGAAAGAAAATCCGCCGTTGCCAGAGCACTGGTGTAAAAGTGTTCAGGAGCAACTCTCACCCCGAGACGGAAAAGTTTATCCGCAAGTTCCCGCGGCGTTCTTTCGCTGGAATTGGTGAGAAAAAGGTATTTTAAATTGCGTTCTTCCAACAGACGGACAAACTCTGCGGCGCCGGGCAGCAGGTTGTTGCCGTGGTAAATAACCCCGTCCATATCCGAAATGAACGCGGTCTTATTTTTCAATTCTTCAGGCATATTCACCTCAAATTATTTTTTATTTCATACTGAAATTTATAAGCGGCAGCCAGGGAATGTATGATTTGGGATTGAAATTCAGCAATCCGAACTGAAATGCCGCCCCGCGCGGACTGATATTGAACAGTCCGATTTGAACATCATCTGAAAAATTCATGATTCCGAGATAGACTTTATCTGCGATATTCATACCCAGAAACTGCAGAAGTTCGTGTTCTTTCTCTACGGGATAACGTCCCCAGCTGTGGTTCAATATCCCCAACTGGATACCGTAACACTTTTTGCAGTAATTTTCAAGTCCGAAAGAAATACCGTAGTTGTTGTCCGTCACCGTTCCCATCAGCAGTGGATTGATTTGCAGTCCGTAATTATTATACAATGTATTGGCGATAAATGCCACAGACAGAACCGCAGATTTCTGCTGCAGAGTAAACAAGCCGAAAGAAAAAAAGGTATTGGTGCTTTCGTCAAACAGTTTTTTATCTTTCACCAAACCGACATCCAGCTGCAGCGGAGAAAATTTCCACCCCGATATCCAGCCTTTATCATCAAAGTATCCGCCGGAAAGCGGGAACAATACCGCCAGCAGAAAACAAATCAGCAAAACCTTTTTCATGACAAACTCCTCTGTGATCTGACACAAAAGAAATATACACTCTCAGGTCTTTTTTTACAAGGCTATGTTCCCTTGTACGGATAGATAATTACCCTCAGGGTACTGTCCTGCTTGATAAAACACCCCGATTTTCCGGTAAATGAAAGGAAAAGTAAATAACACCCTTCACTCCTGCGCAACTTAAAGAACGTGCCGCTGTCTGCGTGGCAGAATTGATCGCATCCGTTCCCCACGGTAAGCTCCCGGAATTTTTGCGGAAAAATGTCCCCAAAAAGTAAACTGCTGAAAAAATTTTCATGGAAGTTTACTTTTTGCTGTTTTCTGTTATTCGCGCGCCCGTACCTCATATTATATATGGCTTCCCCAAAATAATTTTTCCATTTGCATTTTACTTTTTGCTGTATTATGTTATACTTGGTGTGGGTTCTTATATGAAAAATTTAATTAGGAAAAAAGAGTATGTCAATCTGCAAAATTACATTCACCGATGATTTTTCAGCATTTGAAAGTTGTATCTCACTGATGGAATACAAAAAGCCGCAGGATTATTTTAAAGAAAATCCGACAGATAACAGATGTCTGCTTGTTCAAGAAAGAACCGATGGACTCTATATGGTTGTTTTTTACGAAACTGCTCAATCTGTTGCCACTCACCCCTGGACAAAATACTCCTGGTTGAAAGAATACAGTCCCTGGGATAAGATGGAACAGGATGATTGGGAAAAAGCTGTTCGAAACTTTTTAAAAGCTTAATTTTTATTTTTATAAAATTCAAGTTTACTTTTCAGGTGCGGTGGTTAATATACAAAAAACATTGTGATAACCGCCCGGATATGACGATTCGTCCGGAAGTGTATCAGAGAGAGTTTATAAAAGAGTATATTGCAGATCATCCGGGAACTTTTGAAAAGATTTCACTGGTGGATTTGCACGGCGGATTTAACAAATAATCAGGAAAACAGTTTATGGATATCGCAGATTGGTATGATTTACTTCGTAAAGATTCGTCAAGAGCAGCAGAATGTCCCAAAGAGTATTGGGACGACATGATTTTGGAATCACCCGAATTGCTTGATATATGCCCGGAGAATATTGTTTGCAATCACCTGCATTGGAACAACCTTTTTGAGGCGTCATCTGATTTTATCGAAAAATGTCCGTGGAAAAAGCTTCCCGGTGATATGCAGGCATATATTCTGACCGCCAATCCGCAATTTGCCGACAAATGCAATTTGAAAAATGTTTCGCCTAAATTTTGGTATTGTTTATTGTCTAAACAACCGCAATTTGCCGATAAATGCGATTGGAAAAAACTGGACACGAAATTTCTGATCGGCATTGTGGCGACCCAACCGCAATTTGTTGATAAGTTGGAATATAAAGCCTCCAAGATAACAGGAGATGATGTCGTAAGATTGTTGAAATGTCAGGGGCAGCTTGCCGATCAGATCAAAGATCTTATGGAACGGCTTAATGGACAGGACTGGGCAAATCTGGTGGCTGCACGTCCGGAATTTGCCGACAGATGCAACTGGGATAAGTTTGATCCCTGGGCATGGAATGTGCTTTTGCAGCAACAACCACAATTTGCCGATAAATGCCCGTGGGAAAAAATCAGTGACCAGGATGAGGATAAAATTGTATGGTGGTGGATGGATCTTTTGTATAAACAACCACAATTTGCCGATAAATGCCCGTGGGAAAAGATTTCAGTCAAGGAAAGAAACATCCTTATCAAAAACCAGCCGGAACTGAAGAAGTATTTTGATAACTTGAAGAAAAATGCTGTAACGGTTCCTTTGCATAAAGTTGTTGTCTGTCAAATCAGTAATTACGACAGACAGCGTTGGTTCGGTGAAGAACTGACCGGGAGAGATTGGAGTAGATGTTTGCAGAAGAATCCGCACTTTGCAGCTGAATATAAGTGCGATTGGGATTCTCTTGACGGCATGGATTGGGCATATTTATTGGCAGAGCAACCGCAATTTGCCGATAAATGCCAATGGATAAAGCTGCAAGATTTCGATTGGGGTGAGTTACTTTCCAAACAAATCCAATTTCTGGATAAATGCCCTGTGCAGTACTTGACTTACTGGGATAGGATATTGACCGTACACCCTGAATTGGCAGAAAAATGCGACTGGAAAAAACTCAATGGCTCCAGTTGGTCACATCTGCTTTCTGAACAACCGCAATTTGCCGATAAATGCGATTGGAAAAAGTTGTCATCCTTCAATTGGCTGAATTTGCTGAAGGTGCAACCGCAATTTGCGGAAAAATGTGATTTCGGGAAGTTGGCTATATCTGATTTGACCTCAATTTTATTTGATAATCCACAATTTATATCCTATTGCCCGGATAAGATATTCAAGAAATTTAAAACGAGGGATTGGGTATCTCTGCTGGCAGGCACTCCGATTCCGGAGCTTTTCGATCTCTGTCCATGGGATAAATTCAGCGGAGATGACTGGCGACGGCTTCTGGCTGCACAACCACAATTTTCCGATCGCTGCTCATGGAGAAAAGTAAAAAACACACGCAACTTCAGCAGAGGTGCGGGTACATTGATTGCGGCTCAACCTCAATTTATGGATCAGATAAATTCAGCAGATTTGGCTGATGACAATTGGCGGGAAATTCTTATCAAGCAGCCGCAACTTGCTTCGATCTGCCCGTGGCAGAATTTTCATGATACGGGAATGTACCGTTTTGATTGGGCTTCGCTTTTGATTGAACGACCGGAATTTGCCGATCGCTGTCCGTGGAAAAAACTTGACGGTGAAGACTGGTTTTATCTGTTGTGTGACAGACCGGAATTTGCCGACAAGTGTCCATGGGGAAAAATAAAACCGGGAGATATGGAGCAGCTGCTGGAGAAGCAGCCTCAATTTGCCTCGAAATATAACTGGGAACGTTTTGATCAGAATCAAATTGAATACCTGATCCGGAATACTGCTGTTGATGTTACCGCATATTGCGATTTCAGTCAGCTTTCAAACGATTTATGGGCACCATTGCTTGCCGGTTTGCGGGAAGACTCCCCAAATGCAGATAGACTTGCAGCATTGTGTCCCTGGGATAAAATTCCTGCGAAAGATTTAAGAAGACTTTTTATTCTGCAGCCGCATTTTGCAAAATACGCTCCTCCGCCCAAGGCGAAGAAAAAGAAGTCTGAAAAAGTACAAAAAGAGGATAAGAAAGTAAAAAAATCTCCGGAAAAACAAACTGTATCCCAGAATAGAGAAGAGAGTATTCAGCCGGATCTCTTTGATTTCTGAAGACTTTTGTTTGATTTTGTTTTCTGCTGATCGTTTGAATTGAAATGGTCAGCAGATTTTTTTGTCTTTTTTATTTTACTTTTTCTCCTTTTTTGTTATTTACTCAACATTCTGATTACTTCAGATGGGCTGATTGAAAATCAAATAATCCGAACGCAATTTTTTATAAAAAATTGTGAGTTTCGTCATGCCCGGATTTCGAGGACGGCGAAATTCACGCCTTATGTCTTTTAACTAAAATTTCCATAACCACAACAAAATAAAGGAGAAAAAGATGATAACCAAAGAAGATATGCAGAACTTTTATTTTCAATATATCGTCCGGGAAGATTTGGATGGCGCTCCGCTGCTCTCTTTGAATCTGCTTGAAGCAGCAGAAGATCAGGATTGGCAACGCGTCGAAACATTATTGGCACAGGGTGCTGCCCCCGGAATCTGCCGCAATACAAACGGAAATAATGTGGAATCAGCCCTCGTTTTTGCTCTGGCAGCAAGAAAATATGATATTGCCCGGAAACTTTATGATGCCGGCGACCGTCTTGATGACCACCGGGGTTTTACGGATGCTCAATGGGACGGCGAAATCATTGATTTTTTCGCAAGCGAAATGCGTATGGGGAGAAATTATTTTTTGGATGAATCCAAATCATTTGATGAACACTGCAAAAGTTGCAATTTTTCTCATATCGAAACGATGCTGACAGCGTTTCAGCGTGAACTTGCCGATTGTTCAGAAGCCAATCGTGCAATGATCCGGGCAACTCTTAATTCCGGATTTGTCGAACTTATACGCTCTGCCGTCAAATATCATGGTGAAATCGACAACTGCATCTTGCTTTTTGAAAAATTCTTTGATTCCGGGGTATCGCTCCATTCAAAGGAAGAAGCGGAAGAATTGGCTTTTTACATCCGGCAATATTTGGGCAAAGAGCAGGATGCCGCACAACAGAAACTGTTGACGATTCTTGCCCGTACCCCAATCAGCAACAATGCTTAAGGACCCCGTCCGTGGAAATATATTCTTATGTATTGGAATTCGTGGAACAATGTCCCTGTTTGCACGAATTTTCAGCAGAAGCAAAGGAGCAGATACTGCACTGCCGGAAACATCTTGCTCAATATCTGTAAAGTTTTTTTATATCTTACTCCATCGGAGAAAAACCGGTCACAGCCGTGGCATCTGCGGCGTTGTTTGTACCGGAGGAAACAGAGCGGCATCCGGCAGCACTCAGACAGAACTTTTCAAGATCGTAAAAACGGAAATCAGCACGGTGATCAAAGGGCGTATCATCCGCATTGACGATGACAACTTTGCCGCCGTTATGTTTGGTGAAAAGCGGTAAAGATGCCGCCGGTTGAACCGTAAGACTGCTGCCCAGCACCCAGATCATATCCGCTTTTTCGCAATCAGAAACGGCTTTATCAAGCAGTGTTTCATCCAACGCTTCCCCGAAAAAGACGACATCAGGCTTGAGTATGCTTCCGCAGCTGCACAAGGGCATACAGCCGCTGTCTATACGCGGGCGGAATTTTTCAATATCCGCTCTTTCGCCGCACTTCGGACACTTGAGAAACTGCAAAGTGCCGTGCAGTTCGCCGACATCAACGCTGCCGGCTTTATAGTGAAGAGCATCAATATTCTGCGTATAAATAAAATCAACTTTGCCCGTTTTCTGCAGCGCGGCAAGAGTCCGGTGGACGATGGACGGCTTTTTATCCAGCATGGGATAAAGATACTCCCGGGCAAACTGATAAAAGACGTCGGGGTGGGCATGAAAGAAATCAATGTCAAAGAGATCCTCTTTATCGTAACCGTTCCAGAGTTTTCCGCCGGAATAAAATCCGTTTTTGCCGCGGAAATCGGGTATTCCGGATAAAGTGGAAACGCCTGCTCCGGTTAGTATGATCACTTTTTCAGAATCGTCCCATGCCTGTAAAAAAAGTTCAAAAGTTTCGTCCATGATTTGAAAAATCTCCCTGAATTGTCCGGGGTATAAACTATCACATTTTCAAAGTGATTTCAAGGAAAAAAACGTAAAAATCCGCACGGAATGGACGGATACAGACAGAACTCCGGACAATCAGATTGTTATTTGAAGTCTCAACGATAACAATATATTACCTCAAATGGCAACGCTCAAACAGAATGCAACTGATAAAAACAAAAAAATGCCACTCATAGTCTGTAGACTCAAAGTCATCCATACATTATATTATCTTATAATATTTCGGAGGTCTTTAATGGATATTTGCAAAAAATTTGGCAACAGAGTCAGAGAGTTACGAATTGCGCAAGGATTATCTCAGGAAGTTTTAGCACAGAAAGCAGGATTACATCGGACATATATCGGCGGCATTGAGCGCGGTGAGCGTAATGTAAGTTTAGAAAATATACAAAAAATTGCTGTAGCCCTATCGGTAAATATTCCCCTGCTGATGAATGAACTTGAGTCATAAAATACACGAGGCGGTTATGAAACATCTTTCTTCCATGTCGATCAGGGAACGGAAAAATGCTTCCGAAAATTTGATTCAGGATCTTTTTATTGATTTGCGGGTTAAGGTCAATAAATGGGCGGCACTAACCCAGCAGACTTCTCAAGCCCGAATGGGGTATATCGGACAACATTTAACAAGTATTGTTACAGGCTTCCCGGGAAGCAAGACAGGAGCAAGAGGCGATGATTTGGTTCTCCCCGATGGCAGACATAGTGAAATAAAAACCTGTTACAGAGTCGATCAGCTCGGAGAATGCAAAAATTGCCACACAAAAATTGCAACCAGTGATAAAATATGCCCCGCTTGCGGCAGCAAAGATTTAGTGCGGAAAGATGACTCAAAATGGTTAATAAGTATTCCTGCCACAGAATTTGCCCAGAAAGAATTTGATGATTTATTCAAAAATGAGAATTTTTATTTAGTTTTATTTGAGTTTGAAGATTTGAATAATCCTGAAAATATAATTATCTCAATTTGGAGTGTAGACCCGCGTAATAAAGGATTTGCATACTGTATGCTGGACTATTACAAGAACATTTGGGCAAAATCAAAATCTCACGCTCCTTTTAATTTGTGGTCCTATTCTCTAAAATTTGAAATGATGGCACCGTTATTGATTTATCGTTCCAAAATTGATAAAAATGGCAGCATAAAAACTATACTCTTTCCGGAGTTAACACCGCCACAACCACATAAACTGTCTGATTTAACTGAATTACCAGCCCGATCTATCGACTATTTATCTTTATGCAACTTAGCAAAAAAATATGGAATCCCTATACCTGCAAAATGCAGCACAAAAAAACTTTTGGAAATAATGCAAACCTACCGGAAAGAAAAAAATATCTCAGATGCAGAATTAATCAAACAGTTGCAAAATGTCATATATCTGAAATCAATTGCAGATTACATTGATGTTTTGCCTGCAGGAATTTATTAAAACAACTTATTTTCCTCTTCTTGAATTCGAGAAATTATTGTATTGTAAAAATCTTGATCTTTTTCAATAACGATACATTTCCTGTTCAAACGAGTAGCCGCCAATAAAGTAGAACCGCTGCCTGCAAAAGGATCAACAATACTGTCTCCTTCATTGCTGCTTGCCAATATTAGACGAGTTAAAAGCTTTTGTGGTTTTTGAGTAGGATGAAAACGTTTCTCTGAATAAAAATCGATATCATCCCAAACATCAGTTACTCCCATCTGCGGATTGAACGTCTGAGAGATTTTGCAATAAGGGTAATTGAAATTAAGAATATCCTGCAATTTTTCCCATAACTCAGCAGTAGGAAATTGTTCACAAACATTTTTCCCGGTATAAATGCTCCACATTCCACCGCCATTCGATTTTACCCCCAATGCCTCATTGATTTCCCGGGCAGATATTTGCTTTTTTATTTGGTATTGTTTTAAAAGTTTTCTTGAAAAAGGAATATTGTCTTTAATCAAAAACAAGATGCTTTCCGTGACATTGGGGAATAATTTATAATTTTTTGTTGCCCTGCCGGACACCGAACGCATACCTTTATTTAAGATAATTTGCTGGCGAAGAGAAAAACCACATTCCCGTAAAAAAGGAATCAGCAAAGCCAAAGTTCGAAAATATCCAAAAAGATAAAAAGTCCCGCCATACCGCAGTGTTCGATATATCTCCTGCAACCACGGAATACACCAGGCAATATAATCATCTTCTGTTTTCCATTGATAATCCCATTTTTCTCCAATAACCTTCCAGTAAGGAGGATCAGCTATGTATAAATCAATAGAATTTTCAGGAATTTCTTTCATTACGTTAAAACAATCATCACAAATAATTTTGTAATTATTGCTCTCATAACTATTGACAGGTATTTTATGAATATTGACCATATGATACTTCTTTTTAATTGTCGTTCTTCTGAAATTCAGCGTTTTTTTCCGGATTTTCCCAGTTGTCTGCAACTCTTTTCTTTTTTAAATTTTCACACTGACCAACTCGATGGGTAGATAAATCGCATTTTTCTCTCCATTCGCAGATGGTTTCTTTACCAACGCCATAATGAGCAACTATTTCATTATACAGCAAACCAACAAATATCTGACAATTTTCATTTTTCCAGTATACTATCACTTGTACTCTTCGGGTAATATACCATATAACAGAAGCATTGTCAAGCAGTTTTCTCCGATTCAAACCGGATTTGACCAACTTAGTTTGACGAATCAACGATTGGGCGTTGCAAGGTCAAAGAGGTCCCTTTTACCCCAGAAACAAAAAGAGCGCGACCTCATCCGGGCGTGTTGCGCGTTGAGTATATCTGATCGGTAAATTATTCTTTTTACTTTCTTTTCAACCGGAGAGTTTTTCCCGAGGCATGAATTGTTCCATCCGGCAGAATGATTTCAGCATCAACACCTTCGGGGATGGTAAATTCAATATCCGTTCTGTTGATTTTTCCAGACAGAAGTCCCTGAGCAAGAGGCAGGGCAAAAGCTGCTTCATCCAGTATAAACTCCGGTTTCAGTCTGAACGAGGTCCAATTTGCTTTCAGTTGTTCCAATCCGAAAATCAATTCAGGGAGATGACTGATTAAGTGGGCACTCCAGGCATGAGAACATGAAAGTTCGCCGCCTTTACCGGGGAAATTTTCCCAGACAGTTCCGGCGGGAAGCATGGGTTCCCATTTTGTCCTGATATATTCAAGAGCCTCTTTGCGGCAATCCATTTTCAAGGCACAATCAAGGAGATATGTCGCCCAGAAAGAAGAGGGCTGAGCGCCATCTGACGGCGTTCCGTTCAAACAGGGAAGAATGACTTTTTCAAGCATTGATTCTGCTGCTTCAGGATGCAGTCCCAAGAGAATTGCCAACACCTGATCGTGAACAGATGCGCTCCCGGTCAGCTGCTTGTGTTCATTCAATTCCGGCAGGAACAATTGCTGTTCCGGATCAAAAAGCCATTTTTCAACGACCTCTTTTTCCTGCGAAATTTTAAGTTCAAGTGCTGCGGCTTCGTCAGAAAAACCTGCCGCCTGCAGAAGAGACAGATACTGTTCTTCGGAAAAAATATACCAGAGATTGATATAAGTCGGTACATTTCTTTTAGGAAGCGTACTCCAATCTTCAAACAGCCAGCACCGCGGATCATAAAAAATCAAACCATCCGAATTCCGGTGATTTTCAAAGTATGCAAAGATTTGTTCTGCTTTCTGCTTCAAGGCGGGAAGATGATCCGTTTTTCCGGTTTGGAACCACAAATCCTTTAAAGTGATAATCCATGTGAGAGAAAAATCGGGCAGAACCGGCCCGCAGTCTTTTGTCGGCGCATTGGCAAAGGTCAGACCGAGATCATTCGTCTGCTCCGCAATGCTTTGGATTCCGGCAGCAAACAAGCGCGCGTCCCCGGCAAGAAAGAATGTGTTTTTCGCCTGAATCCGGGCATCGCCCCACCACTGGGACTGTTCCCGCCACGGCGTATCAACATAAGCATCCAGAGAGCAGACCTCCTGCGTGTGGACAGATGCCTCATAAATCCGGTTCAAAACTTCATCGGAGCAGTTGAAATATCCTTTTTTCTCAATCGGATAAACGGCTGATCTCCACGCAAAACGCAGATTCAGCGGTTTGTCATTTTCTCTGAAAATCATGGTTACAAACCTCGTTCCCATGATCTGAAACAACTCAACTTCCCCCGGTTTTCCGCTCAAATGCAGACGGCTTGCCAGAGCGACACAACTGCCTTCGGCGGGGTATTTGTGAAATGGGATCTTTCCTTCATCACTGTACTGATTATAAAATAAATCCACGATTGTTCCGGACTTGTTTTCTCCGAATTCCATAACCGCCGAACCGGGCAGCCAGGAAAGTTTCCCCAAATCGATCGTGACCATGGCAAATTTTCCTTTTCCGCTTGCAGGAACGGTAAAGAGCAAGGCTTTATCTTTCTGTTCAAACGGAACGGGGGAATCGTCATAAGAGATTGAGTCCAGTTCATTTTTCACAAAGTGATATGCTGTATTTAAAATGATTCCGGGCGCCTGCAAAGGAATATCTGCACAAATACCGATTCCGGAAGAAACGATACCATCTGTGGAAATAAACTCTTCCCTCAGCATGGGAATCGTCCGCGGAGAAATTTTTGTCCACGGCAGAACGCCCTGACATTTTTCCATACAGCAGATGCCCGGCATTTCCGGCGGAAGAGTGTAATTTTCTTCTTCTGTGATCCATGAACGGTCATCAAACCTCAGATCAAGTTCTTCCATCTTTCCCATCTGGGAGCTGAGTTGAGCAGTATCGTGATTGTATGCCGTATTCCGGAAAACCTGCCAGCCGGAGCCGTTTGAAATGATTTTAACGCCGTTATCCCACTTGGCAGAACAGAGCAAACCTGCGGCATCTTTATGGCTGTAATAAAAAGTGCTGCAGCCCGGATTATGTGCTTCAATGGCGATCCAGTTGTGTCCTGTCTTCAGATACGGCAGGATATCAACAATATCATAATGCCAGTTATTCTGCTGTCCGCGCATGGGACCCCGGCAGACATATTGACCGTTGACGTGCAGTTTATAGGATTGATCGGCAGTGATGACAAAAGGCGCCGCTGAGGGGAGAGTCTCCTGTTCAAAATCGTATCTGAAACCGGCATAAGAGTTGCTCAGATATACCGCGATTCTCGGCCAGATCCAGCAGGCATCCGGCAGCATGGGGGAACAAGTCATTTTTCTGAAACCTCTGATTAAAATTTTCCGGACTCCCGGAGTTTTTTCTGCAGTTCTCCGGCATCATCACCATAGTAGAAAAGTTTTGTCTCATGAAGTGCAAAATTGTATTCAAAAGATTTTACATTCCGGGCAATGATCCTGTTTGCATAAACATCCAGAACGGTGGCTTTACGGGGAAGAGTTATTTTCTTTTTTCCCGGGGTCCGGGCATGAAGAACAATCAAATTGTCATTTGCTTCCATGGGGTCTCCGGATTCAGAGAAAATATGAACTCCGGATTCTTTCAAAACCTGCGAAAGGAACGGCAGTCCCAGCTGCCAGGGACCGGAGAAGAAAGAAAGGCTGTTGCCGATTTTCAGCGAAGCAAGACCTGCGGAACCGTCCTCGTATCTGCCGAGAACGCGCAGCTGCGGATCCGTGACCGCAAAAACAGGAGAAACCCGTGTGGTCGGCGTTCCGTGATAAGAACCGTCAGCCAGAGTTACTGCGGGCATGATACTCTTTGAAATCTGTTTGAAACGGAATCCGGTAAGCCGGTTCATCGCTTCGACTGAGGCGTTGTTCTGATACGCGTAGCCCGGGGCATAAACCCAGAGGAGAGTGCATTTTTTCTGCTGAAGTTTTTTTACAGTTTCAAGAAATTTCTGATCATAGTTGAAACAGTTCATAAAAGCATAGACTTTGTAGGGTTTTGCTTTTTCCAAAGTTTCAGCCAGTACAATGTCAACCGGCGCACCGGTCCGCATGAAACGTCCCTGGTTTCCGACATACATTTCATAATTCGGAATGTTTCTGACCATGTTTTTCTTTTCCACCGTACCGTCTGCCCTGTAAAGCTGCTGAATATATCCGGACGGCGCAAAGGTTTTTGAAACGGGCATGGAAACGATCGCTTTTTCGCTGATAACGATCGCAACTTCAGCATCACGTTTCAGCTGCTTTGCTTCACAGAAATCCCCGAGAACTCTGCGGATTGCAATATCCCGTTCAAGTGATTTGAAGTTGAAACTGCCTGCAAACATCGGATTGTAATTTTCAGGCTGATTTCTGCAGAGATAAACGCCGATGTTCCGGCGCATGATATTGATACTCTGATTTTCTGTAATCACCTGTGACCGGCTGCCGGGAGTGGACATGACATCCGGCGTATTGTGGGTTCTTGTATCATCTTCAACAAAAGAAATGACATTGCAGCTGTTCAGCGTTGAGAACGGTTTCATATCGCCGACGATATCTCCCAGATTCCGGAGCGGATAGGAGTTCGGCGACATGAGAAAATCCACAGAATCAGAACGAAGCAGACGGCGCAGGGCATAATGAGCGCGCATCTGAGCAACACCTGTATGGTTCAAGGTGGCAACATAACCGAAATAAGAACCGACAACTTTGTTAAGTTTCTGTTCTTTCAGATATTTTTTTGCGCCGGAGCAGATCGTTGCAACCAAATCAGCATTGGCATTGGAATAACTGTCAAAATAAGCCACGGTGGAAAGATGTTCCGCCGGGTTCCAGAGCAAAGTTCCGGCAGGAACTGCGGAGCGTTCCGCCTGCGTCGGAATCCTGTAATTTTTCAGACCGGGATAATATTTTGAAGCAAACTGCCTGAACCCTGTTTGAGCGGCTTTGGAAAAATCCAGTTGCGAACCGGGTTCCCAACCGAGAAATTCTGTTGTATATCCCCCGCCGATACGATAACCGATAACGCGGTTCGCGTAGGGAGATTTTTCGACATATCCGATGGCTTTGACCGCTGTATCTTTCAGATATTCTGCCGCTTCTTTTGAAAAAACAGAAGACTTGTATCCCGTACTTTTTTTGCCGGAAACATCTCCGGTCATTTCGTCCGGGAACTTATGATGAAAGTTGGGCGGAACATAGAGGTCAAGCCCCACGATGATATAGGCGTCGGGATAAGATCTGACCACTTTTGCCATGACACGGTCAAATTCTGAAAAATCATAGATTCCGACTCTGGGGTGCCATTTTTCGTAGTTCGGCGAAGGGTTGACGGCAGAAAACGGCGCATTTCCGGCAACTTTCGGACTCTGATCTCCGAAGTAAGAGTGACATTTGGCAAGGCTCATGTAAAAAGGTTTGCCGTTCAACTGAAAACGCGGAGCATTACCGGAACGGACAACACGGAAATCAGGAACTTTTGAAAATTTCGGATTTTTCAGAATCGCCGGTTTCAATGCGATCTCCAGATTTTTCCGGATTGCTGAACTGACCGTAAACTGGGGAGATTCCAATCTGATTTCATATTTTCCCGCAGGGATATAATAGGGGATTTCAAAGTCAAAAGAGCCGTTCCAGTGTTTTGAATCCAACGCTTTGAATTTGCCGGCAGGAATCCTGACTGTATCTGCCCACTGAACGGTGTCACGGGAATAGAGAACACACCGGAAGGTGAGCCCTTTTTCAGGGCGTTTGCCTTCGCAGATGATCTGAATACGGAATGTGTCGCCCCATTTGAAATTTTTTCCGGAAACCCGTGCGTCAGTAATTTTCTGAAGATTTTTGAAATCAAAATAATTTAATGTTGCAAACCACGGTTTGTTCGGAGGTCCGGGCTGCTCAATCACATTGTCCCACAAAGTATCATCAACTGCAGCACTTGCCCAGTTTCTGACCTCTTTATCTGTACTTTTGAATTTGCCGTCAGTACTGATTTTTTCGCTTGAGCCATCAGGATACTGGATGTAAAGTTCCCCGAATACGCCGCCCCAGGTATCTTTGTTGTAATACTGAAATCCGAGAACATTTTCCCCTTTTTTCAGAAAACGCCCGACATCACAGACAACGGTTTCCCGCCAGGAATTTGAAAACGCGGCATCTTTTCCGTTGATCACAACTTGAGAATAATCATCCGCAGTAAACTGAAGTTTTGCATGACTTGGCGTATCTTTCAGAAAGATTTTTCTGCGGACATAAAAAGGGCGCATCATCTTTCCATTCAGGGTATCCTGCGGCGCTTTGATCATCTTGGCCCGGAAATATTTTTTTTCAGAGTCCTTTTTTTTTAACTGGGAGACAACAGGCTTCCAAGCCGGTTCTCCGGTGGGTTTAAATGTGAGTTTCGGGAGAGGTTTTGCGGTACTGTTCTTTTCAAAACGAATCTCTTTGATCTCAATGGTTCCGCCGGAAGCATTGGTGGGATCAAGTCTTAATTTTGTGATCTTTCCCGCGCCGTACCAGGCGGCATGATTGTTCAAGGCTTTGTCAGAGACCCGCATCGTGTGCCATTTGCCGTCGGCAACAAGGGAAGGAAGACGCCATTTGCGGGCATCGGAATAGTTGTCTTTTCCTTTGGCAAAATAGAGTTCTCCGCTGCTTTTCGGAGTTCCGGTCGCGCGGTAGACCATGACAAAAGTGTTGGCATCTCCGGGGGCAATATCCAGATCCAATGCAAGAAGCCTGCTGTCAGCCTTGGTAACATTCACAACAATGGTGTTGTTTTGAAACTTTGCTTTGCAGTTGTAAAAATATTTCCACCGGGCAAGTTGCGCTCCGGACCAGGAAATCTGTTCGCTGATTTTGTGGAGTTTGATCTCGGAAATCTCAATTTTGCCGCCCGGTTTATTGACCATATCAATACGCAGACTTGTGATATTTCCGCCGTTCAGCCAGGAGCGGAGATCTTTGGGAACAACAGTCAGCGTGTGCCATTTCCCATCGCTGATCAGAGAGGGAATATTCCAACGGCGTTTTTCTGAATATTTTTCATTTCCGTGGCAGAAATAGATTTCTCCGGAGCTGGGTATGCGTATTCCTTCAGCCCTGTAACGGATGGAAATAGCATTGTAGTTTGCAGGGTCAATATCAAGAGCATCATTGATGATCAGACTGTCAAAAGCAATATCAGTCAGAGTCAGGACTCCGTTGACCACTTTTCTGGTACAGAAACGGGAACGCCTCCAATCTTTAAAATTGTCATTTTTGTTCCACGTCATCTCCGCCGCGGAAAGTTGTACAAGACACAAAAGCGTTAAAATTGCGAACAATTTTTTCATTTTTTCCCCTTTTATTTCAATTTCTTTTCAGATTATTTTTAAAGTTGATCGTCTGATCGTAAGCATAGCCCCTTACGTTGTTCTGCAATACGCCCACATGACCATCCATAAAACAAACTTTAGAGGCAGATCTTCCATTATGGGCAAAATAATTTCTGTCAGGCTGTACAACATAACTTCCGACATAACGGTCCACTTTGAAATTTTCAACGTCGTAAGACTCCATATTCATAATTTTGCCGGAGGGATTTTTGTATGCCGTGATTTTCTGAGATTCCCAACCGGCAAGTATATGCCGGAATGCCGTGATCGGATGATTTGCCGTTACTGTCTGAAAACACATATTCAAACCGTAAGAGGGATAGGCAAACGGATAATTTGAATTTTCTGCCTGCGCATTGATATCCAGTTTTTCCCAACTGGTGATGATGCCTTGCCCGAAAGCAGAAACGCCGGAATCTAATTTCGCAGTGGCACAGAGTATGATTTTAGAGGGCATATAGTTCCCCTTGATCAACTTGTAACTCCAATAAGAACCGCTGGTGGGACGGACATCTGTTGCATTGTCGTTGTTGTCTGCTGCGTACATAAGCCCCGCATTGCCGAGTTGACGGATATTTGAAGTACAATCGGCATTTCTTGCATTTTCCCGCGCCTTGTTCAGCGCAGGCAGCAGCATTGAGGTAAGAATGGCAATAATTGCAATTACCACAAGCAGTTCAATCAGGGTGAAACAGTTGATTTTATTTGCGTTACGTTCAGGATTCATCATTTTTCTCCTTTCAAAGGTTGCAATGTTTTTGATCCCGCTTATTTTGCTGTTCTCACATACTATTTAATATAATGTATATAGGTCAGCCTGTCAAGACGACACTACGGAAATTTCAGAAAAAACTGTTTTTTGAACAGAAAAATCTGTTATTAAAAAGTTATGTCCGGGGAAAGAAAAAGAGAGAAGCGGCATTACCCGCCCCGATGTATATAGGTCTCTTGCAAATTATAAAATTTTTCCGGGCGGACAAAAGATCCATGCACCGGGGGATTTTTTGCCGGTTTTGAACCGTTCTTCCAGAATATCCAGAGCAAATTGGAAGTGTTTTAAAAGATTGTTGTCAAGCGTGGGAATACCATCCGGCAATGCCGATTGGCTCCGGGCGATCCGGATGATGGAAATATCTCCGGGGACACTCAAGTTGTTTTCAAAACACGCCTCTTTTAAAAGCAACGGTGCAAACGGGTCAATAACGGAATCAAACTTGCCTTTATTTTTTCTGATCCACTCCGAATAAGCCTTTCTGATTGCAGATTCGCTGCTCAGCTGCTCCTGCGTAAAGCAAAAGCAATTCAGATCAAGCCCGACGGAATCAGCGGCATTTGCGAGCATGAGACTGCGCCACGCCGCAATTCTCAGCATATCCAATTCCTTGTACGGCGACACAGAGACCAACGCTGTACGGAAATGTTTCCGTTCACGGAAATATTCAATACAGCGGCGGACAGTTTCATATTCATCGGAGATGATACTTGTGATATCGGCGTTTCCGGAGAGGTGACCGAGTACAACAACTCTCTGGGCAATATGTCCGAAGGTCGCAGCAAAGTTTCCCCAGTTCAATTTGGTAAAGAACAGAAGAGAATAAGCATCGGGGGAGTTGATATCAGAAATACAGGATGAAAGATCGCCGTCAGGAATGGTCAGAAGTTTCACATACCATCCCGCTGACTCGAAAAGTTCCTTTCCCTGCATGATTATTCTCCAGTTCGGGGAGTTCTGACCCAATCCGGTGATAAAATTCACAACTTTCCGAGGCGGAATAATACCTGATTGAACATAACAGACAAAATATCCGACACCGTTTTTTGCCTGAACGTATCCCTCTTTTTCCAGCAGTTTCATTGCTTTGTTAGCAGTCACATAACTGACATCGTACTCTTGGCAGAGTTGATTCAACCCCAGGAACTTATCGCCGAAAACAAACTCTCCGCTGATAATTCTGGCAGAAAGTTTTTCTTTTAATTTGACGCGTTTGCTGTTTCCTGAAATATTTTGCATGACTGTTTGTTTTCCTGTAAAAAATCCGTAAAAAAATAATATATCATCTTAATTTAAAATTTCAACACACTGAACATCGTCGCAGAAAAACAAATCAGCAAAACCTTTTTCATGACAAACTCAGGAAGACAGGATTTTGTTCAAACTGCCCTTCCCGCGTCAGCTGCAGCCGGATAAAACCTTTTCATTTCAGTCAGTCAGGCCTTTTCCTCAGATCGGGCAAATGCGGCATCCTTGCGGTACGTTCTCGGAGAGACGCCATAGAACCTGCGGAAAGTGTTGGAAAAATAAAAGGAATCACTGAATCCGCATTTATCAGCAATCTCTTTAACCGGATCATCAGTGTTTTCAAGCAGTTTCACCGCCGCCGACATCCGCACTTGAGTCAGATATTTCATCGGCGTTGAGTCAAGATAATGCTTGAACTGCCATTGCAGTTTGCTTTTGCCGCATTGGGCAGCACGGCAGATATCCGCAAAGTGCAGCGGCAGAGCGAAACGGGAATTGATATAATACAGAGCATGCTGCAATTCAGGCGGATAGGGTTCTTTCTGCACGGACTGCGACAGCAAAAGAAGCATTTTATAAATCAATGCGGCACAATCCCGGACAGTATCCGGATTTTTTTCTTTGAACAATTCGTGCAGCTGCTGATAAATGGTTTTAAATTCCTGTGAAGAAAAATCATTCAGGACACTGACCTTATTCAGATTCATTGCCGCAAGATTATTGGTCAGAACAGGTCCGGATATACCAAAAAAATGTTTACGGCAGATTTTGTTTTTTCCGGCAGAAAGTTTGGATTCCCCCGGAGGAATGACAACGGCACTTCCCGCCGGAACATAAAATTTTTCTCCGCCGTAAAAAACAAACAGTTCCCCTTCGTCAACAAATTCAACATCAAGGTACACCGTTTGCGGATGATGCACCCACGCGCCGGGGACCCAGGAACTTTTTCCGATAAACGGGGTCCACAGAAAACCTGTCTCAGCAGCCACCGGAAAAAATGTCTGTATATTTCCCGGTCGCGGCGAACATTTAGAACTGTAGCGGTCGGCAGATGATCTTTTCATAGCAATTCGGCAAATTTTACATGTTTTTTAGCGTTTTGTATATAATTTACATTATTTTCCTTATTGTTTCAAGCGATTTTTCAAGGTATAATATAAATAAGGGTACAAAAATTTGAAAAAACAACATCTTAACAGTAAAACAGTACACTCTAAAGGGAGAACAACTGATGAAAAAAATACTTGCGTTTGTACTTCTGGTTTTCAGCGCAGCACTTTACGCCCTGCCGCTGCAGATAACCCGCAACGGAAAAACCGATTATGTCATCATCTACACGCAGTTGGAAAAACAGGCTGCAGAGGAATTGAAACTGCACCTTGAAAAAATTTCTTCCGCAAAGTTTCAGATGATCCCCGAAGCAAAAGCCCGGAACAACAGAAAACCGGCATTTTATGTGGGAAAAACCGCCTTTGCCCAAAAGCAGATTGATTTTTCAAAATTTTCAGATCAGGAATCTCTGGTCAAAGTTTCAGGAAAAAATGTGATTTTGACCGGCGGACGCACCCGCGGCACACTTTATGCTGTCTATGATCTTTTGAGAAAAGAATTCAACTGCCGCTGGTTCAGTTACGATGTCAGTGCCATTCCTGCCGATAAAAATTTAAAAATCAAATCCGCTGAACTGCGTGCGGTCCCGTCGTTTTCCAACCGGGAAATTCTCGATGACACTTATCCTGCCTTCTGGTACGATAAAAAACTCTACGCAAAAAAACAGGATTTCAAACGCCGTTCCGGCGGCAGTATGAGCAGCGGCAAATACTATATGATATGGCCGGAGGCATCAAAATTGCCGACAGAATGTCATAACTTTTACATGTATATCGATCCGCGTATTTATTTTAAAGACCACCCCGAATACTTCAGTATGGATCAAAACGGCAAACGCTTTTACGGAAAGAAAGTCGGTATGCAGGGCGGCAATATCTGTCTGAGCAGCAAAGGCGCTCAGGAGATCGTTTATAACAGTCTGGTCCGCTTTATTGAAAAAGACCGGGCGACTCTCCCCCGCGAGAAATGGCCGGTGATCTATGAATTTTCGCAGAATGACAATATCCATTACATCTGTCTTTGTCCTGAATGTAAAGCGATGAAAGAACGCGAAGGCTCTGAAAGCGGTGCGCTGCTGAACTTTCTCAATCCAATCGCCGAAAAGATTGCAAAAAAATATCCTGAAGTCATCATCCGCACCTTCGCTTATTCCAGCAGCACGAAACTTGCGCCCAAAACGATAAGACCGGCTGAAAATATCCTGATCAGATGGTGCAATTTGTATTCTTTCAACGACTGCTACCGTCCGATCACGCATCCGATCAATGCCGGACAGAAACAGCAGTTTGATGACTGGACAAAAACCGGAGCAAAGCTCGCTGTCTGGCTGTACTGGAACATGGGCGGACAGTTTTTCAATCCGCCCCGTATGGAAACAATGGTCGATGCCATCGCTCCCGAACTGCGTTACTACAAGAAAAACAATGTTCAAACCGTTTTTGTCGAGGCCTACAAAGATCAACACAATCCACAGAACTTTTACCACCTGCAAATCTATGTCGGCAGTGAACTTATCCGCGACATCAATCAGGATGAAAATAAACTTATCGCTGACTTTATGAAGCATTTTTACGGTCCGGCAGAAAAACCGATGACCCGTTATCTTAATATGTTGCGCGAAGGTGTCCGCAACGTCAAACACAATCTGGCCTCTCCCGGCGCCGCCCGTTCTTATGTGACGGAAGAATTCATGCAAAAGGTCTGGCAGGAACTTTTGCTTGCTCAAAAAGCAACTTCACCCGGCAGCATTTACCGCAAGCATGTGGAAGAAGAAATGATCACCCCGCTTTATACTATTTTAAAGCATACAAATTGGAAGTTCAAAAACCGGGAGGAAATGAAGAAACTTTATTGCTCTCTGCGCAAAAAATTGATCGCAAGCCACAATCCCAAACATTTCCAAAAGTTGAACGAACGTCTTGAAACTGATCTGCGCAGTTTTGTCCACGTGAATCTCCCGGTTCCCAAAGGTTTTGAGAATAAACAGGTAATCATGCGCGGCTGGCCGAAATTTTCCTGGGCAAGAAAAAACACCAGCAAGTCCATTGTGGATGATCCGGATTCCATCACCGGTAAGGCGTTGATCACGCCTCCGGGCAAAAACGGTGTCCGCCGGCATTCCCCTGTACGCGGCGCCTATGTAAAAAGATTCACCTCTCTGGATTTCGGTGTGTATGATTACAGCACCAGAAGAAGCATCGGCAGATCTTTCAGTAAAAATTACCACAAGGATGAAAAATACCACTGGTATAAAATCGGCAAGGTCAAACTGGAACCGGGTACATTCCTCTGGGGACACTACTGGGCGACACAGTGTGATCTCTCGGATCTCTACCGCAGGGATGACGGTCTGCCCGAAGATACCAACGTCTGGGAAATCTGGGTTTCCATCAAAATAACCGGTCCGGTCTATGTTGAAAACTCCACAAAGAAAAATGAAGTTTATATGGACCAGGTCATGCTGGTCAAAGATAAATAAGGTTTGACATCCATGAAAAAGTGTTTTTCTGCCCTCCTTTTCCTTTTCATTCCTCTTGCAGTTGTAAACGCAAAAGAAATGAATCTGAAAGTACCGCCTGCTGTCTTTGCGGTGGAAAATGAATACCAGATTTTGATCACAACTCTTTCGCCATCACTGATCCGCATCAAAGTCGGGGAAAAATTTTACAGTGATCATATCAATGGTGTCCGTCCCAGTCAAAAAAGCGTTCACCGGTTCCGTGTTCCGATGAGCGAACTTGACAAAGCCGGAAAATACACAGTTTTTTCAAGAAAACTCCCGAACCGTCTGCCGTACATGCACAAAATCACGCCTCAGCCGGAATACTCCAAAAGTTTTCAGTTTGACAAACTCCCGCAGGAGAATATCAAAATCTGTAATATTTCAGATGTTCACGACCGTCTTGACCAGGCGGTCTCCACTGTTCTTGCTGCCGGAAAAACCGATTTGCTGATCCTCAACGGCGATCTGATCGACAAAGCAATCAAATTTGAACAAATGGAGTATCCCTGTATCCTTGCCGGAAGAATGACCAACGGCAGGATCCCCGTCATCTACACCCGGGGCAATCATGAATTGCGGGGAGAATTTGCCGAAAATGTACAGGATTATGTTCCCAATGTCAACGGCAGACTTTACTATCAGGTCGAACTGGGACCGCTGTGGATACTTGTTCTGGATGCCGGAGAAGACAAAGTCGATGAAAGAAACGTTTACGGAAACGCCATTGACTGCGCTCTTTTCCGCCGGGAACAACTCGAATTTATCAAACAGACTGCCGCAAAAGGAGATTACAAAAAATCTCAGGTAAAATTCAAACTCATCGTCAGCCACTCCCCCTTCGCCCGTTATGTGGGATACTCCCGCAAAGACGAAGTTGAAAAGCGCCGCTTTATGATTTTCAAAGATTGGTGCGAGGTTTTGAAAGAGCAGATCAAACCTGATTTTATGATAAGCGGACACATCCACCGGCACGCTCTGCTGAATGAACCGCACTATCCGGCACCGGTCCTGCTCGGCGCAAGACCGCCCAGGCAGAACACGCCGACATTTGCCTGTTCTCTGATTACGCTTTTCCCCGCAAAAGCTGATGTAAAAATAATCGACGGCAATAAAAAAGTTGAAGCTCAATATACCATACCATTCAAACGATAAAAGGAGAAAATGCGATGAAAAAAGACTTCAAACAAAGCCCCCGTTCCCGGAAAAGTTCACAGTTTGCCTTACTCCGTCACGCCGGTTTCACGCTGATAGAACTGTTGGTGGTGATTGCAATGATTGCGATATTGGCGGCAATGCTTATGCCAGCGTTGCAGAAAGCAAGAGACAAAGCACGCGACACGGAATGTAAGGGGCGTTTGAAACAGCTGGGGAGCGCTATGCAGATGTATGTGGACAGTTACAACGGTTATCTCATGGGGCCCTGGATCTATGAAAGCGGCTCATACCGGTCATGGATTGTTTTTATGGCGACCAGAACAAACATTCTTCCGATGCCTGTTACCCAATATGCAGATAAATTTGAGATATATGGAAAAAATTACTTTTGTCCTGGCGGTCCGATACCGTTTGGCAGTCCCAAAGTCACCCAAACCTACGGTCAGGCCGCTATTGCACCTGATGCAACTTATGCTTCTCAGGACACCGAACCGGGTGCCTATATCAGAATCGTTCAGGTAGGAACCAAAAGTTCGGACCCGGTCCGTTCCAATTTTCTGCACTTTGCTTCTGGAAACAATAAAAACATGAGCGGTTTCCCGATTTATGCAGATTCAGTTACGCTCAATGCGACAACTCAGAGAGCGGAACAAACAACCTATTTTTATAAGGGACAAAGCAGTAAAAGTTACAGTGTCGCCGCACGGCACAACGGCAATGCCAATATCACTTTTGCCGACGGACATGTGGCGGGACTGCATTATAATAAGCTCGGAGAAGTTCCGCATAAAATCCGTTATTACGGCTTTGATGACGGCAGGATCGGTCTGTCGGCAAGAAACAAAGATTGATTCAGCAAAAAAGGTAAAACATGAAAGATTGTCATATTCATCTGATGCCGCTGATCGGTCCCGCCGATCCGCAGGAAGTATTTTTACAGAAAACCGCCGAAGCCGGAATCACCGGCGGCACGATCATGAGTCTGCCGCCTGCAAGTTTCCGTCCGGATAACGAACGCAGTCAATTCTGGCAGGACCGTTTGGATTACATTCTGGAATACACAAAAAAAACCCCGGGATTTTATCCATTTTTCTGGATCGACCCCACTGAAAGCGATGCTTTTGAACAAATTTCAACAGCCGCGGCAAAGGGCATCCGGGGCTTCAAGTGCATCTGTAATCACTTTTACCCCAAAGAATGTCTGAAACAGTTTGCCGCCATAGCTGAAACCGGTTTACCGATCCATTTTCATACGGGTATTTTGTTTGACCATTATGCTTCAAGTGAATTTGTCCGTCCCATCGCCTACGAGTGTCTTTTGAACATCAAAAACATCCGTTTTGCTCTGGCTCATGTGGGCAATCCCTGGGTGGATGAATATATTTTACTCTACGCAAAGTTTCAGGCGGCAATGAATAATGTTCCCGGCGAACGCAAATTGCGGATGTTCATCGACCTGACCCCGGGCGTCACCCGTCTGCGCCGCAAAGATATGCTGCGTATGCTCTTTCTTTCAGGCTACGCCAACCCCGCAAATGACATTCTCTGGGGCAGCGACAACCGTATCAACAATTACATTTCAGACCGGGTCAAAAGCTATCTTGAACTGGATAAAAAACTCATCACAGAGATCCGGCAGGAAACACTTGTCCCTGAAAGCGGCTATCCTTCCATTCCGGAGAACATCTGGGAAAAAATCACCGATACCAATTTCAATGACTTTTACGGCAAGTGATCACATTTTCAATACGCCCTGTTTCCGGCTGAAAAAGCTGTTTGCAATCAGTCCGCATCCACATACCAGCCGCGCGGATTTGTCGTATAATCCCCGATTTCCTGATCATAGGGATTATAGAGAGAACCCGGATAACTTTTGACATGTCCATCCAGATGAGTGATATTCGCCCTGCCGTTGTGACGGGTATGCGGAAAACCGTAAGCACTCAAAGAGCTGGTCCGCAAGACACGGGTCACGATATAATTGCCTTTATCCAAACGGTCCCCCCGGCGGGAATCCATAGAGGTGAACAAACGTGACGGATGTTTTGCTGTTGCAACTTTGCGGTGCAGATTACCTGAATCACCGATACCAATCGTTCTTGGTTCATAGGGTATACCATAGGTACACAGCGCTCCGATATACTCTACTTGCGCTGTCGGAACCACGCCGGTATTGCCGTCGGCGACCTTGCCGTCCATAGAGGGACAGATAAACACCCGGGGTGTCGCAAGCTGCAGATAAACCAGTATGGATCCCCATGTCCGGCTTGAAGTACCTTTGTCAAGATTTTTGCTGTAAGTCGGCATAAATCCGTTGCTGATATCAGCATAGTTGATGAATGCGGTTCCGATCTGCTTGAGGTTTGAAAAACAATTCGCAGCCTGTCCCCGTTCTCTTGCCTGCTGCAAAGCAGGCATCAGCATTGCCGCCAATATCGCAATTATTGCAATCACAACCAGCAGTTCTATGAGAGTAAAGGGGCTGGATGCGAGGGGAAAAGACAACTTTTTTTCACGGGA
>SUVX01000134.1 GCA_015061725.1 Lentisphaerota bacterium | reverse complement strand
ACTCTTTGTTTTTATAGTGATTTGTGGCTGTACGGCAAGGATTTACAGCAAGTTTCTTCCTTTACGATTCCCCGGACAGAGAATGGTCGCCCCTCTCAAAAGCGTGTGTTTGAATAGAAATCTCTGAAAATTCTCTGCTATGCAAAGGTCGGCGACCTTTATGTATTGGTTTTTATGTAAGAAATTAGAGAGTAGAGAGTTACAGAAACACACGGCACAATAGCGCCAAATTCTCCATTTTGTGCCATAAAAAATAGAGAATTTCCCAGCCGACCTTTACAAAGACCTTTATAAAAAACTGTGGAAAAATTCTCAAAAATCATACTTTTGAGCGTAAAATCCTCAAAAACAATAGTCGGGGTTTCGAGTTGAATACACTTAAAATGACCATTCTTGAACCTTGAAAAATTCTCAAAAAGTTTGCTTCAATCAAAAATATCCACAACACCTGACTTTTGCTTTTCGGGCACAGAAAAAGCGGTCTGGAATTTGAATCCAGACCGCGAGATGAAGGAGTTTCAGATAAGACCAAAATATTTCTTTTGCTCTTCCCAATTTTCAGGCCAGCTTTTCCGCAGTGTTTCCATTGGAATACTCTTTTTCAAAGTACCATGCAGAACGGCGTGAATGATTTCCGGGGCAAGCAATGTCAATCTGACTGTTCGAGCTACATAGGCGGTGTCCTTCCCTACTGCCCTTGCCAGTTCTATGGCGTTGCTGTATGTTCCGGAGTCAATGAGTTCCTGCCAACGGAATGCTCTTGCAAGATTCAAAACAAGCGGATCTACCAACTTTTCAGAATCATCCGGCACAATAATCCGTTTTCGGCCTGCACAATGCCGGAACGACATTGGAATGGTCAACTTGACATTGCCATTTTCAAGGATTTCAATCTTGGTCATTTACAATTGTCTCCATCATCGATTTTATGTTTTCTGTCCGCAGTACGACTTCCATTTTATCTTCCCATATTGTTACGTTTTCCACCAGGAGCGTTATCAGACGGTTGTATTCTCCAGGAGTAATTTCATTCCAGAATTCATCCTTAAAACAAGTTATTACTTCATGGGGCGAAAGTCCGGATTTTTCTGCGAATTGCAAAGTCAAAGACAGATCTCCAAGCATTTTCTGCAACTGTCGCTTTACGATCCGCTCAACATCCTCTGCCGGTATTTGATGAACGGGACATTCTGCAATGCCCCGTTTGGCATCCTTGCAACACAAATAATAAAAGTATCTTTGACTGCCACGGGATGTGTATGTCGGCATCATTGCACCTCCACAGTGACCACATTTCAGAACATTTTTCAAAGGGGCTACAATCCCTTGCCGGTCTTTGGTTTCTTTGTTCCGGTCATTCTCTTTCAAGATTTCCTGAACTCGCTCCCATACTTCGCGGGTAACAATTGCCTGTTGTTCGCCTTTGCAAATCGCATCTTTGTATTTTACCTCTCCAATATATGTATGATTGTTGAGCATCCGGTAAATATGATCACGCTGCCATGGATTACCTGCCTTGGTACGATGTCCGGCTTGATTAAGTTCGCTTGCTATCAGTTTGGGCGATTGAACTTCAATAAAACGCTGGAATACTGATCGGACAATTTTTGCCTCTTCCTCTTTTATTATAAGTTTCTTATTTACAACAACATAGCCAAACGGAACAGTCCCGCCCACGAACATACCTTTTTTGCGACTGGCTTCCATTTTATCCTGTACCCTTTGAGCAATAATTTCGCGCTCAAACTGGCTGAAAGTGATCAAAATATTCAGCATCATTCGCCCGGAAGGTGTCGCTGTATTGATTTCCTGGGTCACTGCGACAAACTGAACCCCCCACTCATCAAATTTCTTTGAAAGATCGGCAAAATCGCAAATTGATCGTGAAAGACGGTCGATCTTATAAACAACAATAATATCAACCAATCCGGCTTCGCAATCACTGAGCAGTCGTTGTAACGCAGGGCGGTTGGTATTTCCCCCAGTGTATCCTCCGTCATCGTAATGCTCTGGCAAGCACACCCATCCGTTGGATTTCTGACTTAAAATAAATGCTTCTCCGGCTTCTCTTTGAGCATCAAGACTTGAAAATTCAACATCTGAATCTTCCTGCATGACGCTCTTCCTGCAATAAATTGCACATCGTTTTTTTACAACTTCCGGCATTATTTCACCCCAAAGAATTTTTTACCGTTCCAGTGAGTTCCTGTGATCTTATCGGCAATTGCAGAAAGGGAACGGTACATTTCACCCTCAAATTCGAATTTATTATTGGGATGAACAATGACCTCATATGTTTTGCCTTTCCAATCCCTGCAAAGCCGAGTACCTCTGGCAAGCGGTCGTGGAGCAACATTTGAAAATTGCAAGTTTGATGCCGGATCATTATTGGCAATTTCTGTCAGCAACGCTTTATCTTCGTCTGATAAACCACCAAAATAAATCTCCTGTAATTTATATGCAATACGATTTCTCAAATTCTTTGCATTGGTTGCACCGCACTCAAAACCAAAAAGTTCTGAAAACTTTTCTTTGAGAGCAGCAACATTACAATTTTCCAATGCTGTAATTTGCCGTTCTAAAATTTCTTTTTTTTCCATATTTCCTCTCTAAAAGTTGTTGTTGCGGAATTCATCCTTGTAACTTTTGGCAAGACTTCTCTTTGATTCGCCTTAAAATTGCTGAAATAAGATCTGTTGCTTGCCGAATATGCTCCGGATTTTCTTTTCCAATAACCATAACCACCTCTCTGTTTCAGGTTGTAACTAATTCAGACCGTGCCATATATAAAGCATCATACAGGTGATTTATCCAGTCGACTTGCTTTGATTCTGCGCAGAATTGCGGCAATAAGGTCAACAGCCTGCCGGATATGTTCGGGATATTCCTTTTTATCAGCCATTTTTGCTCCTTCTGATATCTGAAAGTTTCATTTTGCCGCTGGTGGGGGGTGACGGTCTTTCCCCGATGCGGCGGTCGGAAAGACGGATCATTGGTTTGCGAGCAGCTTTCACCGGCAGAGTTTCCGGGAGAGCTGCTCCGAGCATGGAGGCACAGACGGCACATCCTGCGATACAGTCCAACCAGTGGTTATCGGTGCGGTCAGGCTTGAGCTTCCATTCGTCCACTGTTCTGCCGCGACCTTGGGTCTTGACTTTGTATTCGGCGGTCAGATGTTCTGCCAGGAGCTGATGCACTCCGGGAATTCTGCCGTACAAAGAAAGATTGCTCTTGTCGCCGAGTTCCACCGCCAGACGGGTATGGATGAAACTCTTCCAGAAGTTGGTGTCATAGATGACGTGACGGATCGCCCGTTTTCCTGCCACATTGGGAACCATCCAGTTGAAGCCCAGCCGGTCACCCGGTTGTTTGCGGTACTCAGTCATCGGTTTGGAAGATGCGCCGACATACCGACCATGTGACGGCATAATAATACCGGCGTGTGTACTTTGACGGCAGAACTGATATACAATATCTGTACTCTGTCCCCAGTTTGCATCCACCAAAGCCCGTTCAATTTTTAAGACAGCTCCGTCTTCGCGCTCCCATTCTCTGCCGAGATATTCATCGGTAAGTTTTGTCAATGCGGCGTACAAACCGCCCTCAAAGCCTGCCTTGGGGAATGTGCTTTGAATGGTGGGATTGGCATCGGCAAGAGAAAACTGCCTGCGGTGTTGATCGGGCCAAGAGCCGTAATCAATGATAGCTCCTGTAAAATCTTCGCTCCATGCAACCACTGTATAAAAGAGCAGAGCCTTCTGAACGTCGATAAACATTGTCAGTCGGTCACAGGCAAGCGGAACACGATACCGGGCGATACCGTTGACTTTTCCGCAGATCTCATCCACGGAAAGTAAGGTGTCATCCGACAAATCTTCCGGGAGCGGATCGTTCTGATATTCTGCCTGAAATGCCGCTTCATCCTGTAACTTCAAATTCATAGCGTGTTGAAGTGCGGAAACTTCATCGTGGTTATACCGGGCATCCCAGCTGACCACCGCCCCTTCATCCATTTCCTCCCGGTGAGCCAGATAAAAATCTGTTGCCGCTTGGAAGTTGCCGTCTGTCCGCAGGGCTTCGGCACGGATTTCGGCGTATTCGTCCCAAAGTTTCATGTTTTTCGGGAATTCATATAACATCTTCGTCTTTTCTCCGTTCCAGTCAGGGTGTGTATTCCGGTTCAAAATAATATCTGCCATATCTCCGGGGCGGATGATGGTACACGGCATAATGCCGGAGATTTTCTGTCCCGGTCCGGCAAGACCGAGGATGTCTCCTGCAAGGACACGCACACGCTTCCGGGTCTGCTCCAAACTCCCTGCGGATTCTGAAGTCTGCGGATCGTCAATGATTACAAGTGTCGGGCGCACACTTCTGCCGTCTGACCGCTTGTATTTCATACCTCGCACTCGACCGGTTATTCCTGCTACCCGGACGATAATTCCGGAAGCCTTGCTGTCTTTGATAGTGGGCAATACGATTTCATTGGAAGTCCAGGTGATGCGGGTTCGCTCTCCGCTGCAATGCTGTCCTGCACATCTATTGGCGATGCCGTCCAACTGCTCAATGGGGTAACAGACCTCCGGGAAGTCAGCAGCGAGATTCTCGTTGACTTCCAGTTCCGTTTTGATCGAGTCCAGCATTTCCAATGCGGCCGACTCCGTTGCTCCAATCAGGGTGACAAATTCCCGATGGCCGTAAAGCATTGACCAAATCGCAGCCGTTTCCGCAAGGGTCGATTTACCACTGCCGCGAGGCATCGCCAAGGCGAAGAGTCCTCCGGTCAGAACGGCGGTCTCGATTTTTTCAATAGCTTTGATGTGATCAGGCGACCACCCCAGAGAATAAGTTTCGGGAAAGTAGCTTTCACAAAACAGCTGAAAGTTCCGTTCACACGCCTTTTTCCGTTCCGGGTTAACTACCTCCGGCAGAGGGGCGATATCTCGTCCAGCCGCAGAGAGTGCGGCGTTCCGTTGCCGCTCGGCTTCTTTGCGTTCTTCATAACTCCGGGCGGTGGAGACAAATTCTTCTGCCGGAGTGTGCCGTTCATCGCAGAGCCATGCAATATATTTAATAAGGTTGATGTTCCGGGTGTTCTCTGTTGCGGCAATGCGGAAGCCTACCCGGTTAAACTGGCGGTAAAGCCGAGCCTGTGCCAGAACAAATCCCTGTGAGGTTGAGTTCAGCAAGCGGGCAACATCCACCACGCGCATATTAGTTGGAGTCA
>SUVX01000001.1 GCA_015061725.1 Lentisphaerota bacterium | reverse complement strand
GAAATAAAAAAGTTTCCTGTTTTTTGCTTTTTTGACTTTTCTTTTTGGTGAACAGGGGTTATATTATATATAATTCGTTTGTAATCAAGCAAGTTCTAATAGATACTTATCGTACGGACTCCCCCAGAAGTTCAATCAAAGTAAAATAATGGAATTTGCAGGTGATTTTTTTTAATGCAGGTGTTTGGGAGGATGATTCAGGGAAAATGTTTGTTTTGTTCATGATACTCTCCTGTGATAAATTTCCATTCCCGTATTGATTGGGAATATTCTTGTCTGTCAGATACTATACCTGAATAAATCCTTGTTGACAATGACTGTTTGGGTCATTTAATGACTTTTCCAATCAAAGATTATTCGTGTGGTTGACATCAGGGGAAAATGCTGTTATAATATAATTCAGGGCATAGAAATCCGGAGAAAATACATGGAAAGGCATTTTTACTACAAGAACGCACAGAGAGTATTCAAACATGATCCTGTGTTTCCGTTACTTGCTAAAAGGCAGGACCCACAGGATATAACGCATTGGCATGAACATGAATTCTGCGAGTGTATTTTTGTCCTGTCAGGGAAGGGGATGCACCAGTCTGAAAAGAATATGCCTGTTCCCATTCAGCGGGGGGATGTGCTGTTTATTCCCATCGGAGGACATCACGCTTATACGCAGGTTGAGGATTTGAGCGTATTCAATCTCCTCTTTTATACGCCGCGGCTGCCTTCCGTACTGCTTGAACTTTATTCTTCTTCTGTGTACAAGCAGATCTTTCTCAAAAAATTTGATCCAAAAGAAAATGAGGATTTTCCTCAAACACACTTGGAGGAAAAGGTTTTTTCTGAATTGGAGACTTTACTGGATTTTCTTGCCAACAGCGACAGCCATTGCTGCAAAATGGGAATGTTTGTTGCCATCCTCGGACGTTTGTGCGAAGTCTGGGAAATTCCAGAACCTGAAAAACTCCCACCTCTGGATATTTTGAAATTGACCGCTTTCATGCAGCAGAATTTTCACAAAGATCTGGCGATGTCCGATCTCTGCCGTCTTGCAGCTATGTCAAGTGCCACTTTGCAGCGGCACTTCCGAGCAGCGCTCGGCGTTCCTCCAATGACTTATCTGCGGAACTTGCGCTTGAGTCATGCTGCAGAACTTTTGCTGAATACCGACCTTGAACTTAATGAAGTTGCGGAACTTTCAGGCTTCAAACAAATGCCGCCGTTTTTCCGTGCTTTCAAAAAATGTTATCACCTCACACCTTTTGAGTACCGCAGCAGAAAGTAATTTCTTTGTTTCCGCTGTGCTTGCAAAATCATGTTGTGACGTTTATATTATGCTTCCTTATGAAAGGATGTAATGTATGACTGACTGTATGATTTCTGAATATCTGGAACTGTTGGGCTGTGCGGACTGCCGGGAGACAAATGTTGAAAATTTGTGCCGTCTTCAGAGGGCGCATCTGGAAAAAATCCCATACAATAACTTTGATATTTATTTTTCCGGAACAGTTCCAAAACTGGATACGGAATCACTTTTTGAAAAAATTGTCCGTCAAAAACGCGGCGGATACTGTTTTGAATTAAACGGACTTTATACACAGCTGCTCCTGGCTCTGGGGTATCAGGTTGAAGAATACTTTGCCCGTTGGCACTTCGGCGGAAGTGACCCTGTTCCCATGCGCCGCCACAGAATCTGCAAAGTTGTCTGTGAGGGAAAAATTTTCATTTCAGATGTCAGTATCGGCAGTGCCGGAAGTGTCATTCCCTTTGATTTTGAATTTGATAAAATCCAATCCCGCCGGGTGCGCGATTACCGCTTTGTACGCGATGAAAAACTGGGCATTCTGCTTGAGGCAAAATCAGGAAATGCGTGGGTGCCTTACTACTCTTTTACGCTTGATCCCCATTATCCGCAGGACTTTGAATATGCAAACTTTTATTGTGCATCTTGTCCGGATTCCGTTTTCAGAAAAAAGTTTTTCATGCACCGCCAGAGTGAAGATGTGCAATATTATATCGAAGATCTCCAACAGCCGGGCGTTCCGTTCAACTTCTGTATCAGAAAAAGCAAAGACGATATTGAAAAAACAGTTGTAAAAAATCAATCACATCTGACAGAGATCCTCAAGCAATTTTTCGGATTCTGAAGTGATTTTTTTTCTTCTGCAAGACTTGACTTTTTATTTTTGCTGTGGTATTGTATCGTATTGAAAATCAAAGAGATAATACCAAAACAGTACCATGAAAAACAAACAGGTCAGTCAGGAAATACGCTATAAGATCATGTCCGGAGAATATCCGCTTCACGGAACCATTCCGCCGGAAAGGGAATTAACGCAGATATTCGGTGTATCAAGAGTTACCATCCGCTCTGCGCTTCAGCGCCTTGTTGAAGAAGGTGTGCTTGAACGGAATGGCAGATGCGGAACTGTTGTCAAAAATATCCCTCTTCCTGAACGGCAGAAAAACAGCAATCAGAAAAAAACGATTTTGTATGTTTACTTTTCAAGTCTTGCCGATAAAAGGACAGAACAATCCGCCAAAGAAGGTATGACTTATCTCGGGGTGGAGACCTTCGCCAATTCGCATGGATTTTCGCTGATGGTGCAGTCCGAATACAACTATCTTCAAAATGGGATTCCGGCATTTGTTGACGGCGTTATCATGGGGGGGAAAGATTTATTGGAGCATTTGCCGGAAGTCCGTTCAAAAGGTATTCCTGTTGTTGCTCTTTCTCTGATTCCGGCAGCGCATGTGGATATGGTCTGCTGGGATGATTTCGGTGCCGGAAGCAGTGCCGCGTTGCGTGCGGCGCAGCTGGGACATAAAAATATTCTTCTGACGGTTCTGCGTTATGATGATGAAAAGTATCTTCAGCCGAGTTTCCGCCGTCGGATCGCCGGATTCATGGATCAGGCTTTTGAGTCCGGACTTTCTGTAAAAAAGTATGTGTATACAGAAGAGAAACTTGCCGATCCGGCAGCACTGCAGAAAAAACTTGCCGGATTGCGGGAAAAATCCGGCTGTACCCTTACTGTTGATTGTTCCGGGCAGAACCCTGCTGTTTTCAGAGGCTCTCCTGTCATTTCCATCGGCGCACTTTTGCTGACTGAAAATCCGGAAACAGACTTTTTCTACTGCGATCAGGAACGCATCGGTTATCTTGCCGCCAAAAGGCTTGCCGCAGTCATGAATAATCCGGGATTGGAGCGTTTGCGCCTGCTGGTTCCGATCAAAACAAAATTTGTTCTTTCAAAACTTAAAAAAGGATAAAAAATGAACAATTTACAGTTACTGTTACATCATCTCAAAAAAAGTATGGATTCTTGTGCGTCCGTTTTCGCCCTTGCTGGACTTCGCAGTGACAAGCCGCAGAATACAGCTTGTTTCACCCAACAACAAAATACTCCGCTTTTTTTGAAGGGCAAGAGGGGGGCGGGGAGAGAGGAAAACGCCTTTATTCTCATAGAACTGCTGGTAAATGTTGCCTGTAAAACAGGAGTTTTGTATAACCGCAGCAGTACGCTGTCTTTGTGGGGCGGCGCGTTAAAAACGGACAAAAACGGACAAAAACGGACAAAAACGGATATCGGTGCGCCGCAGAATACGGCTTATCCGGAACAATATAATGCTTGCAAAGCAAGCGCTTCATGCACCGGAGGCGCGCTTCATATTTGCCGGAGAAAAATGCTTCATACTTTTGTGTGCTTGACACGCAGAGGCGTGCAAGACACAAAGTGCTTCATTCAATCAGCGTTCACGCTGATTGAGTTGCTGGTTGTTATTGCAATTATTGCCATTCTTGCGGCGATGTTGATGCCAGCGCTGCAGCAGGCGCGGGAGCGTGGACGGACGGCATCTTGTATCAGCAACATGAAGCAACTGGGGCTGGCGGTACAGATGTACCAGCGTGATTTTAATGACTGGAGCATGCCCTTTGATTTTCTGGGACCCAGTACGACCTGGGGAACGGGACTGCTGCGTTACAAGTACACGATCCACAAAGCGCTGGATTGTCCGACTTATTCCGGCGGGGCGCCGAATCCTGCGTTAAGTTTGAACAGTGCCAAAGAATGGACGGTCAGTGCTTACAGTCCCTACGGATACAATTACCGTTGGCTGGGCGGCGGTCAGAATGAGCAACTGCCGAAAGTCAGTTCCTTTAAATATGCTTCCAAACTTCTTATGGTTACTTCCAATTACGATAATCAGTCCTTTCAGCGGGGCTATTATTATATCAACTCTTCCAAGCCGGGGGCAACGTCCACCTCGGGAGTTCCCTACGCCCGCCATTCCGGAGAAGTAAATATCCTGTATGCAGATGGTCACACCGGGCAGCGGAGAGTTGGTTTGACGGATGTCTACACAACAGCCGGGTTCGGTAATCACTCAACAATGCCGGTCAACTGGAAACCATTGGGGAAATAAAAATGAAAAAGTTATTTTTATTTTTATTTGCGCTGTTTTTGCTTTCAGAAAGTGGGGCAGGGGAAAAGCCATTTGCCCGGTTCCGTCAGCTGGCAGTCAAGGTGCAGAAGCGTTCTCAGGCAGATTATGCTCTGGGACGTGAACTTGCCAAAGCCATGCAGCAGGAGGCCTTGAAACGTAAAAGTGTTTTGTATCCGGCGCAGCTTTATTTTGAAACGGTTTTGTGGCGGAGCAGCCGTTTGTGGTTCACGGCGAAATACTGGCGTGACAGAGCTTTGATCAACAACCGCAAATATTTTTTTCTGAATAAATCCTGGGAGAAAAACGGAGCGCTTTCTTATCGTCTGATGAAAGAATACGATGCTGACGGCTGCAATATCTTTGTGATCAAAAGCGCCGGACACATTCATCTGGATGCCGCCGGACTTTGCGGCTTGTCTCCTGAAGAATTCAAACTCCTGCCGACGGTTTCTCCTCAGGAAAGTTCAACCTACTGGCAGATGCCTGACAGTGTGCTTAAAAGACTTGTTCAACTGAAACATACCTGGAAAATTGACAATAAACCGGTTTATTTGACCTATTACGCGGATAACTACAAGGACCCCAAAGGACTGAAAGCCTTTTTTGATAACGTAAAAAAGCGCAGCGGACATGATCTTTATTATATCGCAGATTTAAGCGGCAATAACATCCGGCTGTATCCGGATACGGATTATGCGCGGTTCCGTGCGGTGGCGGCAACGGATCTTCTGCGTTATTTTGACCATATCACAGACTATCTGGAAGATGCTGCCGGGGTTGAATACGGCGTCTATCTGGGTAAACAGGACTTAAACCAGCCATATGAATACTTTGACGAAGTGCTGCTGCCGCTTTTTGCTTCTGCCTGCGGACAAAAGAAATTCAACGGCAAAAAGATCCTTGCCCTCAAAGTTGTCGGCAATTACACCAACAGCAACGGTTCCCAGACCGTTTATGCAAATGGAACCAAAACCCTGCGGGGATATCTGGAACTTTGCCGTAAATACAAAGTCGATCTGATTCAGGGTTTTGAGTGGGATGAGAACAATGAAAACACCAATCTGGAACCTACCGTTGCCAAACCTATGGCATACAAGCGCATTTTCCGCTATTACATGGGGTTGCTGAAAGGACGCAAAGCAGCTCCGCTGCCGGGGGATGACCTTACCCGTCCTAACCTGATCGTCAGCACCCGTCGGCAAATCGGAGCCGGGGAAGAACTGGAACTGGAACTGCTGAATGTTCCTGATGGAAATTTTGAGGATTACACTGTTGCTGTGGAACTTTTTGACCAGCGGGGGAAAACGGTTTACCGTTCAAAAGATATGGCTTTTTCTGCCCGGCGCTGTTACGATCAAACGCTGTGTATTCCGACAGAAAAGTATCCGGATTCTCTCTTTCTTCAGCCCCGGATCATTGTCACTCAAAAGGGGAACTCGAAAAGTTTTGAGGGTCTGCCGCCGGTGGTTGTCAGGGGAACGACAGCCGAAGATCACACCTGGTTTTCCACGCCGCTGCGTAACTTGCTGACGGCTCAGGGAAGTGTTCAATTTACAGAGGGTATGCCGCTTTATCCCGGTGTCAGAGAAGTGGGCATTGAAGCGGATATGACTTTTGACGATAAATTGATCTCAGCTGAGGTCGTGCAGGACAGTCAGGATATCTTTGTTCATGATCCCAAAGATGAGTGTCAAACGTCCAACGGTATGAACCGGCTGTTCAAACTGTATTTGCGGACAACGTCACCGGCGCAGCTGGCGTTGCAGATATCTCTGCCCGGTGCGCTCAAACTGGACTTTTCCACTGATCCGTCACGGAAAGCAAAATTATCACCATTATCCGGCAGCAGTGTGGTCAAAATGAGCAGCAGTTCCCGCAGGGATGAATTTTTTATTCTGCCCGGTGCCGCAATTCCCGGAAATGTTCTTGAAATCAGCGGCAAAAGGTTGACCGGTAAACGTAAGGGAGAAAAATTCTCTTTACGTTTTGAACTTGAAAAAGTCCTGAGAACGGGAATTTCCTCCCAAAGTCTGCCCGAAGGCGTGCAGTTTGCTCTTGAAGCAGATCCCCGTCCGCCGGTGATGGCGTTGGAACTTCAGAGTAAAAAGGTGGCATTTGCGGCTGTTTTTCCTGTTAACTCTCCGGTGGCTGTCACCTCGTTGCGGATGGTATCCCGATCCGGAAAAATCTATTGGAGCAGAGCCTATGCGTTGAACAGTTCAGGAAAACAGACCCCGGTATCCGTGTTAAGCAGCAAAAGAGGCGTGGTTGATTTCACGCTGCCCCGTTCCCGGGTCCCCCATATCGTTTACGATTTCAACCAAAAGGATTTCGGAACTCTTCTTCCCACGGATTCCGGAAGAGAATTTTATGCCAATATCGGCGGTTTTCTCTCAGTAGCCACCGGATTCGAAGGTGTTTTGAATGCTTTTAATATGCCAAGAGTCTATGCGCAGGGAGCCGGAACAATGCCCGTTTTCCGCACGGATCCCCGGGGAAAAAGATATCTGGTCTTTAACGGTAAAGATAATCATGGTATCTATTTCCCGAAAACGGCGGTTCCCCAACGGCATGGTTTTACACTTGTTTTTGACTTGAAAATATCAGATATCCAACGGGATCAAATCATTTTTGAACAAAGAAGCGTCCACTCTTATCTGACGGGATTCATGATCCGTCTGACGGCAGGAAAACTTCACCTTGAATACAACTGCCGCGAACCGCATAAGAATCGTGCGCCTCTTTTCTCCCTGAAAAAATACAGTTCAAATCTGACTCTCAAACCGGGAGTCCGGCAGAAACTTATTCTCCGCTGGGACGGAAGGACTGCCACGCTTGAAGCCGGAGGCAAAAAGGCTGTGTTTCCCGCTGAAGCAATGGGCTATTGGCTGACACCCTCTGCTTTCGGCGGCAGGGGAAATGAACGTTTTGCCGGAGAACTTTACGGTATTGAATTTATCCATTCACCAAATTACAAATAAAATATATTATGAGAAAAAATTATCTTCATCTTGATTTTAAAGGCGTAACACCGTTTGCCGCCTCCTTTCCTGAATATCTGGAACATTTTGCGAAATTGGGATACGATGGACTTATTCTTGAACTTGATTGCAAATATGCCTGGCAGACCTGGAAAGGGGCAACTCTTGACCACTTCAATAAACAGGAGGTTGAAAATATTATTCAGACTGCCAAAACTCTTGGATTTGAAGTTTCTCTTCTTATCCAGTCGTTGGGGCATCTGGAATGGGCGCTTCAGCATGAACAATATGCCCACTTGCGGGAAAATGGTTTTATCAATGAAATCTGTCCATGCAATCCCGAGGCGGTTGCAAAAATTGACGCTTGGATCGACGAGGCTCTGTCCCTTTGTCCGGATGCACCCTATCTGCATCTGGGCGGGGATGAAGTCTGGCACTTGTGCAGCTGCCCCGAATGTCTGAAATATTCAGAAAATCAGCCCGATCAGAAAATGAGTGTGTTTTTGCGGCACTTGAAACACTGCTGCGAAAAGGTGATTGCTTCAGGAAAACAGCCGATGATCTGGTCTGATATGTTCGTTTCGCGCAAATGCTATGAGCCGATCAAGACTTTGCCTGCCGGAACGGTTATTGTCAACTGGTGCTATCATGAAAAAGCCCCTTTCGCCGGATTGCAGGAAATGCTTGCCACCGGGTATGAGATTTGGGGCAGTCCCGCTATCCGCTGCGGTTGGTTTCCGGATTACCTTTCCGGACTTTATGATGAAAAGGGCATCTCTGACCGCATTGCCAATATCCGCGAATGGCAGCAGACGGGATTGAATCTGCTCAATACCGTCTGGGGACGTCCTTCAAGTTTGAATATTCTCTATTCTCCCTGGCACTGTTTTGCTGATGCTTTTGCTGCTGCCGGAACAAAAAGTCCGACGTGGAACTCGCGGAAAAGTGAAGACAAATTTGCGGAACAGAGCCGCCTCTGGCAGGCATTGGATGAAGAATACCGCAAACTTTTTATCCGGGGAAAATTGATTTTTCAGTGCAGTGCCGGACTGAATACTGTCCGCAAATACATCGGACGCCGTCCGGGACTTTTTAAAGCGGATTGTTACGATCAGGCTGAACGTCTGGCAAAGGATATTGAAATTTTCAAACAGAAATTACAGGATTTCTTTGCAAAAAACGATCTCTCTGACGGAGATGAATTTATTGAAGAACGCTTAGCTATGCTGACTCCTTCCATTGTTCCCCCCGCAGACAAAGAATTGGAAATGCAGGAGCTGTTATGAAAAAGAAAGTTTTGGAGTTTTTGCCGCAGATCGATATGACTGCGGTGTTGGACCGTACAGAGCAGCTTTTCAAACTGGAACTGCCGCAGACTTTTGAGGCTTACCACGCTTCTGCAGATAAGGCGGTTGAACTGCTCCGCAACGCCGGTATCCCCAATGTGGAAAAACTGACTTTTCCCGCCGATGGAAAAACAGTATGGCAGGATAAGATTTCTCCGTTGGGATGGACCGCTTCTGAGGGAAAAATTGTTGTTGTCTCTGCTGTTGGAATTGAATCGGGAACAGTTGTTGCCGATTACAGAAAACATCCATTTTATCTGATAAAGGGCAGTTGTTCCACTCTTCACGGCGGCGAAATCATGCGGCTTTTAAGTTATGAACAGGTTGTATCCGGTGCTGATCCTGCGGGCGCACTGGTGCTTTCTCCTGTTGCTCAGGACTGCCGCTGCCGGGAGCTTCCCCGTTTGCTGGATTTGGGGGCAAGAGGTATTGTCAGTGATTTTTCATTTAATTACAACGATGCCCCGGAAGGAATCCTCTGGAATACGGCTTTTACTGAACACGATAACTGGCATGTCAACGCCGATGACCGGGATTTTATCGCTTTTTCCATTCCGCCTGCGACCGGAAAAACGCTCCGCAAGGCTGTTGAAAAAGGTGAAGTCCTGCTGAATGTGTCGTCTGACGGCAGGCGGTTTGAAGATACTGTTGATCTGGTGACGGCTTGTATTCCCGGCAGAAGAAAAGAGGAGTTCTGGATCTATGCCCATTTGTATGAACCGATGGCAAACGACAACTCTTCCGGCGTTGCCTGTGCTGTAGAAACGGCGCGTTTGATCCTTGCCGAAGGACAGCCGGAGTTTTCTCTGCGGCTGCTTTTCGGTTTGGAACATTACGGTTTTGCCGCTTACGCTGTTTTGCGCGGAGACAGAAATCTTTCAGACGAAGTGATCGGAGCCTGTGATTACGATGCCATGCGTATCCGGAATGACTGGAACATAAACTTGCGCTGCGCTCCTGCCGGAACGCCGTTTTTCGGGAACTTTCTGCTGCATAAACTTGCGGAAGATTTTGCAGATTTTCAGGGAACGCCTCAAATCAAATGCCTGGATGCTTTCAACTGCATGTATGATGATGATGCTTTTTTAAGTGACAGTACCACCGGTGTTCCCACAATCTGGCCCATCCGGGAGGGGGAGGGGATCTACCACAATTCTTTGCAGAGTTGCGATTACATCGAAACAGATGCGCTGCGTTTTGCCTGTGCTGTTAATACTGCTCTTGTAAGTGCATTTCTTTCTCCGCAGAAAGAAATGACGGAACAGGCCGTTGTGACGGCGCAGAACGTTTTGAAAAAAGAATCAGCCCGTGCAGTCGGTTCTCAAAAAGAACATCTTTCCTGCCGCTATGATATTCTTTTTCAGGATATGAAAAACTTTTCCCGCTGTTTTTCCCTGGAATACATTGAAGAACTCTGGCAGCCTGTCAGAGAAACTTTTGAGGCGCTTTCCGGCGAACTTTCAGATAAAATTCCCCGTTCACCTTTACGGGACAGGGCTGAAAAAATGATTCCTGCGCGTCTGACGGTCGGATTTCCGTTTGATTTGGCACAGGTTCCGTTCAAAAAACGTATTCTTCTGCCCGGAAGCGTGCTGTACGGTCCGCTTGCGGCGGTACTGTCAAATATGGATGGTTCAAGAGACCTTGCGGCAATTTTCAGAAAGACGGAACATGAAATTTGTTCTTCCGTTTCTGAGGACGAATTAAAAAAACTGATTGACGCAATCGAATATCTTGCCACTTCGGGTTATATCAGATTAACTTTTAAGTAAAGCGTGTTATTATGAAAAAAATACTTTTTCTTTGTGCTGTATCAACTCTTTTTTCTCTTTGTGCTGAAATTCTTGTCTGGCAGGATAAAGCAAAGTTGACGGTCAACGGAAATTCTGCAAGCGACCCGGAGTCCGGTACCGTTGCAGTTGCCTATGCACAAAAAGGAAATACGCTTCCTTTTGACAATGCTGCAAAGAAAATCAAACTGGATAAAAAATTGAACATACTCTATCTCGGAGACAGTTTAACCCATTTTGATCAGGGCTTCAACCATGCTGATAAAACAGTTTATTTTCTCAATAAATTCAATCCCGGCAAAGCCGTTCTTTTCAACTGTGCCGTCCGCGGAGATACCTGCAGTATGACACTCGGTCGTATGCAGGGTAAGTACAAAGACCGCTATATCAGCCGTTTTGCTGATTTCAAAAATCACCGTTATGATATTGCTTTTATTTTTCTCGGACAGAATGATGCCCGGGCGCATGTAAATCAGAATTACAAAAATGCCTTTGTACCTCCGGCGCGGCAGAAGAAAAATTATGAGGAAATGATCAAAATTTTAAGAGCCATGGGAACTCCCCGAATCATTATTATTTCCTGTGCTTCGTTGGATGAAGCCCGGCTCAAAGCACAGGCTGTGCAGATGGCCAAACTCCGTCCGAAAAAACACGCCTTGTATGGGAAACCCGTGCTTCTGGAACAATTTAACCGCGTTTCTCAGCAGATTGCCAAAGAGTTGAATGTTGAGTATCTTGATATTTACAATCCGATGAAAGTTCTGCCCGGCAAACCATCATATTTTGTTGACGGCGTACACCTTTCCCGTAAAGGACATGACTTTGTCGCTCTGAAAACACTTGAGTATCTGGCTGCTCATCAGAAATGAGAATTCAAAAAGAACTTTTGAAATATCCTCTGAGGAGTTTCAAAAATACATCAATGGCGTAACTGTTGCTGTCATCCTGTAACGCTGTGTAGACAGTAGAGCAGGGGGGCGTTCCCTGAAAATGACGGTAAGCAAGATGTTCAGGGTACATATCTTTGTGACTTTCCGGAACGAGCGCAATACCGAATCCCGCTTCAGCAAGGTGCTGCGCCGTGTAGAAGTTGCTGCATGTTTCAGAGGTTTTGATTTCAAAATTGCCCTTCTCACGGCAATAGCGGATGATACTGCCGTAAAATGCCGGAGAGGTTTTTTCCGGAACCATGATCAATTTTTCGTCTTTAAGCAGCTGTACCGGCACTTTTTCTCTCTCTGCAAGCGGGTGATCTTGGGGGATTGCCAGCAAAATTTCGTCATCAAACAATTTACGGCAGATGATATTTTCTCTGAAAAGCCTTTTGTCATGGCGGCAGAGAATCAAATCCACACTGCGTTCCAGCAATCTGCCTGCAAGTCCAAATGAGTGATCGTCAATAATTTCAAGCGTGATTCCCCGGTGATTTTTCTGCATGGCGGTCAGGGTTTCCAGAAACTCTTTTCTCTCAAGAGTTGACTCCAAGGCGCCGATTGCCAGATGTCCTGAAATACCCTCTGCCGTTTCTTTTGCACTGCGTTCAGCAATCAAAAGCTGCTGAAGTATATTCCGGGCGTGCGGCAGAAAGGCTTTGCCGCTTTCGGTCAATTCGATTCTGCGTTTGTTGCTGCGGTTGAAAAGACGGACGCCCAATTCCTTTTCAAGAGTCTGGATCCCCCGGCTCAAAGATGGCTGGGCAATCTGCAAACTTTCTGCCGCCAGCGCAAAATGCATTTTTTCCGCTGCGGCAACAAAATATTTAAGTTGAGAAATTTCCATGATTGATAGCCTTTTGCTATTGAAAATGCTGTTATAATATATTGATTTTTTATTAAAAGTCAAGTATATTTAACCGTGAAAATTTTGATAAAACAGGAATGTCTCCGTAAAATCAATGGTGAAATTATGAAAACAGCCCGAATATTATTTGCATCGGATCTTGCGCCGATCAGGCATTTTGCACCGATTATGAAAGAGGATCCTGCTGCAGTTTACGGTGATCTGCTGCCGCATCTGCAAAAAGCGGATTACAGTATCGTCAATCTTGAGTCTCCTTTAAGTTGTCCTGACGGATTGATAACCAAGAGCGGCGCGGCGTTTTCGGGGGAACCTGAACATATAAATTCTCTCAAGGCAGGCGCATTCAAGGCGGTCGTCTGCGCCAATAATCACACGTTTGACAGCGGTGTGACGGGATTTCTTCAAACCCGTCAACTGCTTGATGATTGCGGAATTTCTTCTGTCGGAGCCGGTATTGATCTTGCTGAAGCACGCAGAGAATTGTCATTTTCCGTCAATGGTATAAAAATTGCCCTTTTTGCCATTTCTGAGGGTGAGGATATGCTCGGTGCAACTGAAAACTCTTTCGGAGTCCGTCCCTGGGAAGTTGAAGTTCTGGCAGAACAAATCCGTGCAGCGCGTTCAAAATATGATGTGATTTTAATTTCAGCCCATTGCGGATTGGAGTATCAGCCTTATCCCTCTTTTTACGTTTATGAGGCTTTCAAACGCTGGGCTGAAGCGGGCGCAGATATGATTATCGGACACCATCCGCACGTGCCGCAGGGTATGACCTTTTTCGGTAAAACGCCTGCTTATTTCAGTCTGGGGAATTTTGTCTTTTATCAGCCGGTTAAATTTTTCCACCGCAAGACGGGATATTTTCTTGAAATTGAAGTTGATAAAACTGGAATTGTTTCTCATAATGCCGTTCCCTACCGGATTGAAGATGCCTGTCTCCGGCTGCTGAATGATTCAGAAAAAGCTGATTTTGACGTGCTTTTTGAAAAACTTTCTGCACCGCTGCGGCAGGAATCCACGGCAAAAGAGGCGTGGAACGCTGTTCTTGCTTACAACGGACTTGCCGGATTTCAGCAGGAACTTGAAAAGATTCTTTCCACCATGCGTGAAAATCCAGCCAAAGGTGCCGCCATGCTCCGCAACCGTGTGACCTGTGTTCAGCACAGTTCTCAGTGGATTGACGGAATGACAAGGATCGTCAACGGCAATATTGCTGATGCGCCGCAGGATATGATTGATCTTGTTCAGGAGTTTTTGACAAGGGAGAGTGAATCATGAAACGCGTGATTGTCTGCGATTCCGGACTGGGGGGATTGAATATCGCCTCACGCTTTTTTTCAAAAGAAAGCAAAGCGGGGGAAAATACTGAACTCCTTTATTTTAACGTTTATCCCTCTGCAACGTGCGGCTTTAACAAACTGCCTTCTATCCGGGCACAGGAAGAGGTTTTCCGCAATGTGTTGGAGGGAATAAAAAAGTATTCTCCCGACCTTTGCCTGATTGCCTGCAATACTCTTTCTATTGTTTACAACAGATTGTCAAAGTGGTATACGCCGCCTTTCCCTGTTCAGGGAATCGTTGAAACGGCGGTTGACGGCATGTTTCAGGCTCTTGAAAAAGAACAGGAGAGTTCCCTTTTGATTTTGGGAACCAAGTCAACCGTTGAATCCAAAGTATATGAAAACGCATTGATTGACCGGGGAATCGCACCGGAGCGTATCAAGGGATTGGCGTGTCCCGGACTTGCAACGCTGTTGGAATCAGACCCCGCCGCAGAAGAGGTTAGAATCCGCATTGCCGGATATGCCGCAGAGGCTGACAAACTCTTTTCTTCAAAACAGAAAAAACTGTTTCTGGGACTTTGCTGTACGCATTTCGGATTTGCGTCCGGCATTTGGAAAAGTGAATTTGCAAAAGTTTCCGGTTCGGGAGTGGAACTTGTCAATCCCAATGAACTTCCGGGGACTGGATTGGGTGCAAATAATTTCAAATATCTTTCTAAAATAGACTTTTTTCCCGGAGCAAGGGAAAGTATGTGTGCTTATTTTGAACAAATTTCTCCGCAGATTGCGGCCGGTTTGAAAACTGCCCGTCCGGAGAAAAATCTCTTTGAATTCAATGAGGAGGATTATTGTGGATAAAATGTGTGTTGTACTTGTAACCGGTGCCGGCGGCGATGCCCAGGGCTGGGGAAATATGCAGGTGACGGAATCTGTCCGTGATGCCATTCTTGCCAATGGTTATGACTGCCGTATCGTTCTTGCAGAAAACCGCAGCGAGATGGAAAAAGGATTGAAGTCCGGCCCCTGTTCCATCGTGTGGAGCAGTCTTTATTTCTTTTCTTCACGCGAAGATATCATCGGAATTCCTCCTGATGCCGTTTGGGTGGCGGATGTTCTGGATGAATTGAAGATCCCTTATATCGGCCCCTCTGCTCAGACGATGAAAAACTTGATCGGCAAATTTGATACACATGAAATTTTGTCTGCCAATAATGTTTGTGTTCCCAAACATATCTTGTGTCCGCCTGCTCAGGCTGAGGATATCGATTTCTTTCCCGCTTTTGTGAAACCCAACGGCGAATCCCGTTCTGTGGGTATCAACGAAAACAGCGTTGCCGAAACGCCGGAGGCTCTTGCAAAGCAGATAAAGTTTATTCAGGAGGAACTTCAGCAGGCGGCTCTGATTGAAGAATACCTGCCGGGCAGGGAATATACTGTCATGGTTATCGGAAACGGCAGAAAACGTGAAATCCTGCCGGGCAGAGTGACTGTTGATCCGTCGCATTACGGCAAATATCCCGTTCTGCGGAGCGACTTGCGCGGCGTCGGGTTGACAAAAGTTTCAATTCCTGAAGAACATCAGGCGGAGGCTGTTGATCTTGCCGGACGCGCCTGTGATGCGCTCAACTGTGATGACCATGTCCGCATTGATATGCGTGAGGGTGCCGACGGTAAACTGCGGATCATGGAGGTCAACGGTATTCCCGGATTGAAGCCCGTCAAGAGTTGGAGTCCTCAAATTTACGGACTTTATCACCCCGGAGAAGATTCTTATACCGCATTGATCGGAACGATTGTTTCCTGTGCATTGGAAAGAGCTTATGAAAAATAAAAATACGCCCCCCGTTATTCTGCTTAATATGGCTGTTGACGTCATCAACGGCAGAGAAAATGACGTCATTATCAGTAAGTATGTGGAGCGCGTAAGCGACAGCGGCGCTGTTCCCATGCTGATTCCGTCAATTGAAAAAGAGCAGAATATTGAAACGCTGCTTGATCTTGCCGACGGCGTTGTTTTCATCGGCGGCAGAGATTACGATGCCCGCGATTTTGGAGAAGAACCGCATCCGATGGCGGGACGTAACCGTTTGCGTCCGCATTTTGATATCGCTTTTGCCCAGGCGGTATTAAAACGGAAAATGCCTGTTCTGGGAATCTGTGCCGGTTGTCAACTGCTTAATATCGTAACCGGCGGCAAGCTTATTCAACACCTTGATAATGCCGAAGAACACAAGGGCGGTGTTTACCACTCTGCCCGCATTATTTCTGACGGTTTCTTCGCCCGTGCCGTCAATGGAAAAGTTCATGATGAAATTTCTGTAAACAGTTATCATCATCAGGCAGTTCATCCTGAATATACCGGAAAAGACATCAAAGTAACGGCTCTGGGTTTTGACGGAACCATTGAAGCTGTTGAAATCCCCGGTGAACGTATGGTGCTGGGCGTACAGTTCCATCCGGAACGCATGGATGATCTGGCTCCGGGATTTTTTGATTTGCTCCGCGATGAAGCAATAAAGTTCCGCAGTTGATCAGGTTTATATCTTTGCCGCGTTCAGCAGAAAAGGATCAATCCTCCTGTTGGACGCGGTTTTTTGTTTCAGGCATAAGAACGGCACCGATGAGACTTATAACTGCTCCGGCAAGGAAAAAGAGATAAACCGCATTGTATGCCTGAATCGGAAATGCCAGGGAACCGGGACGAACCGGATAGGCTTTGAGTATCCATCCGGTGATGTTCTGATAAGATGAAATAAACAAAAACGCCATAAAATTGATATAGGCAACTGACATGGCAACGTATCTGGGCGGATTCAACTCTTTGGCGATAATGCCGAAAATTGAGAAAAATCCGGCGGGAAAGGCAATCAATATTGCTGAAATAATGAAATATACCGCTTTACCCTGAACAGAAAATCCGTATTGAGCCAGCAGAATTCCGGCAAGAGAAAGCAGGACTCCGAAAATAATCATGACTTTTCTTCTGTTTCCGGCAAGAGAAAGATACATGTTTGATAAAAAGGTGTTGACTGCAACAATGATGGTGAGAAGCATCATCCACATTGCTGCCTGAGCTGCAGGGAGGGCATAGAGATCGGTCAGCGTTTTTTGACCGATTTGTCCGAGCAGGGTGTAATAAGCGCCGTAGATTGTGGCACAGGCAAGAGAAGCATACCACATATTTTTATTTTTGAGCATAACCATAAGCGGTTCAAAAGTCTGTCCGCGTGTGACAGGTACGATTGTTCCTGATTTCAGCAGAAAAATCAGAGTAAGGGGAATCAGCGCAATGATACCCGGCAGGATCATTGCCGGACGCCAACCGATGGTTTCAACCAGTTTGACCATGGGCATTGTGCCGGTCGTAGGTCCCAGATATCCGAAGACAAGAACAATTCCCAACGCAATACCGAAGCGTTTTGAGAAGAGATCATCGAGAAGTTTGGCGACACCGAGAAAAATCGTTCCTGCTCCGAATCCGGTAATGAGCCGGGCGGGGAGCATGAGAAAATAGTTGTCAAGCAGAGGAAAGATGATCGTTCCGGCTGAGAACAGACTGCCGCCGATGAGCAGGATACGCACGCCGCCGTAACGGTCTGAAAAACACCCCATCAAAAGTTGACTTGCCGCATACGCATAAAGGAACAGAGCGCCCAGAGTTGAAATTCTGTTGACGTCCATTCCGGTTTTCTGCAAGTCTTCAAAAATGGTTGCGGGAATAAGAACTTTTGCCATACTGGTCAGAAAGAAAATAACGATGCCGCAAATTAAAATCATCATTTTCTTTTTCCGCAGAAGTGCGGAGGAAATATCAACGTTATTCATAGTAAAAACTCCGGTCATGAAAATTATCCGGATACTATACTGTTGAAAATCTTTTTTTCAAGCAGAAAGTATGTTCTTTAAGGAAATTTTTTTGACTTTTTGTCATGTTTATTTTGAAATGTCTGTTCTTTTACCTGTCAGATACTGATACAGAAGAAGAGTCTGGTTATTGACTTTACAACAGAAAAAGTGTATATTAATGACGTTTCAGAATATCAGTAAACGTAAAAGGTGGATTGTGAAAAGAATTACAGTTGTTTTATTTTTGGTTGCAGCTGTTGCTTTATCGGCGGCATCATGCGGAACTCTTTGTTTGACTTTTGATGACCGTTTCTTCGACAGCTGGCTGGATTCCGATAAGTTTTTTAAACAATATGATGCCCGGGTAACTTTTTTTATATCCGGAAAAATTGACGGACAGGCCGTTGCGGCAATGAAAAAACTGCAAGATGCCGGACATACTATCGGATTACATGCTCTTGATCACGCAAAGTTTCCCACTTTTGCTCAGAAATACGGTGTTGCTGCGTACACAGAAAAACAAATCATTCCGCAGCTTGAAGTGTGCAGGGAAAATAATATCAGAATCCGTGCCTTTGCTTATCCGTACAGCCAAAGAACACCGGAAAGTGACCGTGAACTTTTTAAAACATTTGATTTTCTGAGAACAAACTGTACCGATGTGAAAAAACATGATATACCGCTTGAAAAAGCAGATGGATGTTTTGTAAAAAAGGTTTTGAAAAAACAGCTCTTTTACGGTTTTCCCGCCAGTGGAAATTTTAACTTGCAGGAAGTAAAAAATGCGATGAAACGTGCATCTGAAGAAGATGCCGTCCTTGTATTTTATGCTCATAACATAAAAAGGGGACCAAGTAAAAGTCATCATGTTTCATACAAACAACTCAAAGAAATTCTTGAGTATGCAAAGAGTCTTGGAATGGCTTTGTGCGGCATGAATGAGTTGTGACTCAAGTCGCAGATTGTCATATTGCCGGTTTGCTTTTTATTGGTTCATCCAGCTTTGCCAGTCATGTAATCTTTCCAGACGGTTTTCGATATCATCGTCAAGATCGCTGAAAAAATCATATCCGGTAAGACGTTCAACTTCGTCAACGGATACTGCAAAACTTGCCAGTCTGCGCTTGCTGGTTTCATTCGGTACAATGAACCCGATCATTTTCATCGGCGGAGTCAAATCGAGAATCACTTTGTAAAATGCAACCGGTACGGGAATCCTTGATTTTTTTCATAAGCAACTCTCGTAAAAAAATGCTCAAACCAACATCATAGTACGCCAGTTTGAGCATTTCAGTTTTTTAAGGTGGATTTTTACGCCAGGAAACCTTTGTTTTTATCTTCAAAGATCTTTTCGCTGTCGGCATCATCAAAGCATCCGGAGGGCAGGGCTGCTTCGCCGAATTTGAGCGTAACGTCGCTCACGCCACTGACTTTAACGCTGTTTATACCGTCGGAATAAGTGAGCGTAGAAGCATTCCAGTTGCTTTCCGATCCGTTTTCAAACCACAAGGTGACAGAACTTCCGGAAAGCTGTTCAACGGTATCATTACCCCAGTTTTCTCCGAAACAGAAGACATCATTTCCGCCTCCACCGTGCATGGCGTCGTTACCGCTCCCGCCGATGATCTCATCGTTATCGGTTCCTCCGATGATGCGGTCATTTCCTGCATTACCGAATAATTTATTGCTGCCTGTATTACCCCAAATGATGTCATTACCAAGCCCGCCGTAAATATTCATCCCCATGCCGCTGTAAGCGAACTGCTGACTGGTCAGGTCGATGATATCATCACCGGCACCGGCGCGGATCTCATCAATGTGAGCTATTCTTGCGGCATCCTTGCCGAACGAAGTATAAACATCATCCAAAAACAACGCATCACCGTTGCTGTCATCCGTCAAAACCAGAATATTGGTATCCCCGGAAGCAATAAACACATCGGAAATTTTGTTTTTGCCCGCAAGGGAAACTCTTTCGGTTGTACCGTTCCATGTACCGAGCCGTCCCTGATGTTCTGCTGAGTAACCTGCATCCCAGACACCATGGGCTCTGGCAAAGAAAAGGTCCGTCTGGCGGTCATCATCAGAAACATATCGCTGCGGAGCAGATGTATTATCAGAAACAATATCATCCCCCGCAATGAATTCTCCATTGACCTCTTTGACTTGCCACTGATAAGTTCCTCCAGGCAAACCGTAGGTATCCAGTGAACTGCCGGCAACACCGACACGCAAGGTATTGGTGTAGTCGTTTGTGGAATAGTCCACAACGAAATGAGTGCCGGGAAGATTTTTCCATGAGACACCGGCAGCATCGCCGCTCAACCCGGGGCTTGACGCACTGACTGTCAAGGTAAGTTCTCCCCCTATATTGCTGACTTTGTAATCTCTCTTGTTGAAATTATATGCAACTGTATCGGCCGTGGAAACGGAACCGATCGTGCCTCCCAACTGATTCCGGACGGTAAAGGTAAAATCTCTGCCGCCGGCTCCGGAAGCAAGTTTGTAAACGCCGTATGCCTGATCGGTATCCACCGTAATCAAAAATTCCGGCGAGCCGACAATAAATGAAATAACGTTGATCAAAGCGTTATCTTCAGTGGAACGATCACTGATATCCAGATCAAATATCGCACCGTTGCCTTCAACCCATCCTCCGTCAGCAATGGTCAATTCTCCGGTAAAGGTTCCTCCGCCGTCGATATACATGCTGCCGCCGGAATTTACGGTCACGTTTTCAACAGTACCGCCTTTGGCGACAGAGAGTTTGCCGCCGGAATTTACGGTTGTGTCAATCATTTTTCCGGAAGACTGAATAATTGATGGACCGCCCACGATCGCAGTTCCGCCCATATCAATGTAAGTATCTGAAGCTGTTCCGTTTGAGTAAACGACAAGCTTTCCGTTATACCCCAGTGAGGTATTGATGACATTTCCGCCGCTGTTGACAGACAATGTACCATTGGTAACGGATGTATCAATAAATTTTCCAGCATACACTCCGCCGCGACCGTTGCCCTGAATAGTGGTTTTACTGGCAACACCGCTGCTGGTTATAACGAAAGCTCCACCGTTGTTGACCAGTGCCGAGACACACATTCCTCCCTGGACGTCGATATAACCTGATTCTGCCTGAATCATGGGCAGAAAAGCAGATGCTCCGGCTGAAATTGTTAACTTGCTGTCGTCCCAAACGGTTACATTTTCAGCTGTTGCGCCGGAACGAAGATTGATTTTGGACCAATCCGTTGCGCTTATATTGCGGATCGTGCCGCCGGAAACTGCCAGCGTTGCAGAAGCTGCAAGTGTCCCGCCTGTCATTTGACCGCCGGAGGAAACAACGACGGTGGTGTTGCTGTTTTTTACTTCGCCGCTGGAAACGATCCCGCCGCTTTTGATATGGCATTTTGCGCCTTTTGCCAATTCAAGAGAACTGACCTTGCCGCCGGAGGAAATATGGATTATTGCCGAACTTACGACTGCCCCCAACGCGGAAACATTGCCGCTGGAAACAGTCATCAAAGATCTTTTTATGGAAACATTGGAAAATGGTTTGATTTCCGCACCGCTTGCCGAACTGAATTTATGTGTCGCCCCGATCAAAAATCCCTGTAAAATCCCGCCGCTTTCAACTTCAAGATCAGAAATCACAGTTCCGGTAGTGTAAATATCCAGATGACCGCCGGATTGTACAGTAACTTTACTGCCCCTGGCATAATCGGCAAACACTGCATAACCACCCTTTGAAAGCGTTATACTGTTTGCCAAACCGCCATTGTATACCCGGAGCATGCCACTCATAACCCGGGCATCCGATACGATTCCCCCGGAATAGATATCTGCAACAGTAGCGTATAACATCGTATTCAGCAGGCTGCCGCCTCTGACATTGATCTGGCAGTCGGACGACCACCCATTCATACGGCGTACATCTGTAACAACTCCGCCTTGATACACATCTACAGTCGTACCTGCATAGAGGCTGGTATTGATTGCCGATCCTCCGCTGCTTACGAGCAGCCGGGCCTTGGATTCCAATAACTGAGCCCCGGAAAGAATTGCACCGTTGAAAACGGTAACACTCCCCCCTGAACTGACCTCCAGCCGACTGCAGGAAGTGACGCCGGATGATAAATATAATACTCCGCCGGAATAAACTGTCAAATCACTCAGTCGTGCATCGCCGGAAACCCAGACGATTGCGCCGTTCTGGATATCCAGAGCACCGATATGATATGTGCCGCTGGATGCAGTATAAATACTTCCGCCGGAGGAAATAACTCCCATGTACAACTTGCCGCCTGCTCCCAGAATCAAAGTACCGCCGTTTCTGATTTCCACAGTGTCGGCACTGCCGCCGCTGCTGAGAGTCAAGCGGCCTCCGGAGGAAATGATAGATGAGTAGGTGGCTGCAGATCCGGTCAGCGTAATATCATCTCCGGAAATAATTAACATGGAGTTGTGATAACCGGAGGAATATGTCTTGGAGACCGCATAGGCGGCGAGGCCTTCGCCGCCGTGATCGAGAGTACCCAGAAGGTGGTCGGTTTCGTGGGAAATGGTGGAAATTATTGTTTCGTTACTGGCGGTGGAATCCAGCATCACAAAGGCTTTGTCGGTTGAGATTTTGTTGCCCTTGTCAATGGTTTCTGCCAATCCGGCAAAGTTGCCGTAGGGAGCAAAGGCTTCTGTTTTGCCAATGTAGATGGTGGAATATCCGCATATTTGGCATTGAGTTCTGCAACAATATTGGCAATGCGTTCCTCTGTCAAAGAAGAGTCCTGCACTTCCACATTGTCAACGGTCAGAATTTCTCCGTTGTAACTGGTTAATTCCCCGTCAAAGTCCAGATACACATACTGCACCGCAATTTGCGGCACATACTGCAATCCACCATTTGCTATAATTGGCTGTTCCATGTTTATCTCCCGTTGCTGATGAATATATTACTTTGTAATGTATCACGCAAAACAAAAAATTGCAAATACCCCTGAATCTGTATGTCGAAAAATTTTCGCATGTCGATTGTAAAACTAAACGCACGCTCATTTTTAGAGCAGGGTGCATTTACTTTGTCAATTTACGACCTTTTATTTCATCCAGCTTTGCCAGTCAGTTACTTTTTCCAGACGGTTTTCGATGTCATCATCAAGATCGCTGAAAAAATCATATCCGGTAAGACGTTCAACTTCGTCAACGGATACCGAAAAACTTGCCAGTCTTCGTTTGCTGCTTTCATTCGGAACAATGAATCCGATCATTTTCATCGGCGGAGTCAGGTCGAGAATCACTTTGTAAAATGCAACCGGTACAGGAAGCCTTGATTTTTTCATTCTGGCAGGTCTGCGGGAAAATACCGGTCCTGTAATAATATAAAGCTTTTCTTCTCTGAGAGCCCATCGGCGCACTTGAGTTTCAAGTCTTTTCCAGATTCCCCGGTTGCAACCCGGTGTTTGCGGTGAAATATTTGTCATCAAAAAAGAATTGTTCATACTTGTTACAGAATATGTCATATCCGCCGCCGGAGCAAGATGTCCCTTGTCATAGCCGCTTCTGGCATAATCTTTGGGGCGCACAGGCCGTTTTTTCACTGCAGGATCCGCCCTGAAGTTATCTTTTCTCCGGACTTGCCGTGTCAGCAGATTTTCTGAAGCCAGCGTGTATGCCACCCAGACAGCCTGACGGTATTTGTAACTGTATCCCAGCGAAAACCCCTGTTTTTTCAAGTGCAGATCGGTTTCAGACGGAAGGCCGAAATCAAAATCGGCAAAAGTTGAAAATACAAATCCGATCAGCAGTAACAGCAGATGTTTTTTGATGTTTTTCATGTAACACCCGTTTTTTATTCAGTCGGAGATGTTTGCCTGCTGTCGGATAACGGAATATAAATACCGATGTCATCGGTGTATTCTGTTCCGGTATCATCGGTTTTGTTTTTTCCGCAGCTTAAAACAGCAACAACCCGGGTGGGGACAAATTTTATCGATGGATGTGATTGATTTTGAGAAACAAATATCCGGGGCAGACGGAGTGTGCCTTGATAATAAATCATCTCTTTTCCCGTAAACGGATCAATCGGCAATGTTTCAGGATAATCCGGATAGACACCTTTTTTCCGTTTGTAAAGGTGAAGATCGATAATTTTTTCCATCGCAAGGCAAAGGGATTGCAGCATTTTTAAACGGATGTCAAAGTTTTCAAAATCCGGCAGAATGCCGCGGGCAAGTATTCCTGTGGAATCTTGGGGGATTTTATATGTTTTGTTTTGATAAGCGTTGATGAAAGACTGTGCAGTGAGTATCTTGTTTTTATTCCACAAGTGAACCGCTGCCGGAAGCAGAAAACGGTATTTTTGAATTTTATCATAAGAGGAGTCTATCCAGTCAAAAGCAAGGACTGCTTCAGCGTATAACATGTTGTTTCTTATTTTCGGCAGGTGCTTTCTCAGACGTGATATTTGCGTTTTCTGCCGCAGAAGTTGTCCCTCTGAAAGCAGATTTGCCGCAATAACGCGCTCAAGTGCTTTCAGACGGAATGTTTCCACCGCAATCATTGAGATGGCTGCGGGCTGCCACATATCATCAATCAGAGACTCACGGCAGTAATGCATCTTTTCCAGAGCATCCACGATTGTTTCCGTGTCGCGGGCATTGACGGCAAAACGCAATCTCCAGTATTGCATGATCGCAACACGCCTGAGTTGGGAGCCGAATCGGAAATTTGTTAAAAATTTTCCTTTTTCGATATGTTGTTGCCGCAGGGGCAGGGGATGGGAAAGCAGTACATTCCATTCCTTGAAATATTTGTCAGAAAATAATTTTTTCTGCCGCTTTTCTGCGGTTTCTTTATCCATTTCAACACAAAGCGGATCGGGAGAAAGCAGAAAATCAAGATTGAATTGTTCTTTTTGCAGCAGATCGGCCTTTTTCCAAAAGTCCGGATCGGGTTTTCTGTTGCCGTAATAGCGTTTGCAGAAATTTATTGCATCAACGGGAGTTGAGGTGAGTTTTTCCAATTCTGATTTTTTTTGCTGAAATTCTTTTTTTGAAAAATGGGCAAGTGTGTTTGTGAAAATCAAAACAAGAAAAGAGAAGAGCAAGACAATACAGACCGTTTTGCCGAACATTTTTCTCAACGGCAGTTTTTCTGCGGAAGAAAGAAGTTCTGCCGTTGAAAAAAGCCAGAGAAAAAGAAAGAAAATCCCTGTATAGCTTGCTGCCGCCCTGCAGGGTTCCGGCAGCATGAATTTTTGAAAAAACGGTCCGGTTGCATGACAACTTAAAAGCAAATCTGCAAGAACGAATACCTCTGAACTGTGAAAAAGCCCGTAAAGGGCGAGAGAAAGACAGATTTTATTGCACAATAACGAAAGCGGTTGTCGGATAATCTTGCTGAAGCCGCCGCATTTGAACAGATAGCGGCAAACGGTAAAAAGAGCGTAGCCGAGAAACAGAGCTGGAAGAGCAAAGAGAAGCGCAATCGTTAACGGCAGATGACCGGCAAGCGGAAAAAAAATCATACCGTGGATTTTTCCGCTTGCCGTCAACAGAGAAAAATAACTCCATGTGCCGAAAATAAACAGAACGATTCCTGCAAAAGCTCCCCGGGCGGGGAAGTCAATGTAAAAGATATTGCGGAAAATTTGTTTCATCGGCACTTCAGATAGTTATCTCCTGTTACGTTTCCAGGTGAGTTTTGAGATGAAATTATCTGCGTATCCCGGCACTATCTGTTCAAATCCGATTGAGAGAATAAGAGCCGTTGCCAGCAGGCAGGATATCAGATTGCTGCCGCCGTAACTGATGAACGGCGCCGGCATGCCTTTGGTCGGCGCACTGCCCGAAACTGCCAGCAGATTGATGGCTGCCTGCAGGGTGATGCCGCAGCTTAATGCAAACCCCAGAAGCATTCCCAGTCTGGACTCTGAACATAAGGCTATTTTCAGAGAGAAATAACCGTACAGCACATAAAGAAGAATGACTGTGAGCATTGCAATAAGTCCCAACTCTTCACCGACGATGGCAAGGATGAAGTCCGTATGAAACTCCGGCAAAGCTCCGTATGTGAATTTGCTGGTCATGAATCCCGTGCCGAACCAGTCGCCTGACCCGAGAGCATACAACGAGTTCATCAGCTGATATCCCTCTTTGTTGCCCAGTTTTTCAGGATTGAGGAACGAGGTCATTCTGATACGTCTGTTTTCATTGAGGAGATAAATGGCAATACCGGCAATCGGCAGAAGCATAACGGGAATGGAAAGATATCTTAAATACAATCCTGCCGCCAACAGCGTGGCAAATGCAACGATTGATACCAGCAGCGTTGTTCCCAGGTCCTTTCCGCAGGCTATTCCCCCCAGCAGCAGAGCCAGAATTCCGAGCAGAGGAAACAAACCGCGCCGGTGCTTTAAGAGAGAGAACGTTCTGATGTTGTCTGCACAGTATTTTGCTACAAAAATTGCGATGACGATTTTTGCAAATTCAGACGTTTGTATGGATATGGAACCGAACCGGATCCAGCGCGAGGCACCGTTGATTGATCTGAAACAGAAAGCTGTCACCAGCAGTGCCAGGAATATTATTCCGCACCAAATCAATGACTTTGAGGCTATTGCCCGGTATCCGAACAGAAAAATCAGGATTCCGCCCACAAGACCGGCAGAAACGGCAATCAGCTGAACTGTGAAATATTTAAGTCCGGCAACGCCGTAACTGACCGAATAAAGCATGGTCAGTCCGAAAATAGTCAGTACTGCTGTAACAAAAAACAGTGCTCTTATTGAAAACCATACTTCTTTTGAGGTGTCTTTCGCGCCATTTACTCTTGCGCTGAGACTGAAATTTTTGAAGTACTTCATCATTCAATGACAACTTTCATGCCATTTTCAAAATCAATGAGCCGGGAGGTCGCAAGTTGTGCGGCATCTTCGGCATCCAATACGAGACGGGGAGAGATTTCCACTGTGACATCCGGGGTTCCATCTGCTTTGCAGGGAATCCTGACACCGACAGAAGCCAGACGTTTGAGGTCTCTGTCAACAAGCATCCGGCGACAGCTTTCTGCAGAATCAACGCCTGTCGGATTCTTTGTCGGCGCAAACACTTCTGCGCGGTCAAACTCCATAACCATCGTCCGGGAGGCAAGGGGCAGGGCATCAAAGATAAATGACTCCAGTTTGACCCCGTTGGGTTCAGAAGGTGATATTGCAGAACCGTTTTCGTCAATAAAGGGAATCTTTTTATCCGCCCTGTGCCAGGGCAGACGGAGATTGCCGCTTGAAGTCAACTCCTCTACAAAATCTCTCTGAATCAAGTGGATTGCCGGACTGCCCGCAACAAATGCGAGAGTTCCGTCCGCATTGCGCTTCTCTGCCAGTTCCTCAGGAAGATCGCTGTATTCAATGATTTGCAGACGTCCACCGGAAACACAGAAGTTGCCAAGCTTTTCAAAAGGTCCGGTTTTTGAGAGCATGACCGCACTCATCTGGGCGTTTTCCTGGATATGCATACCGATAAAAAGCGGATCGACCACATGAACAAGCGGATTATCCACCTGAAAATAAGAAATGATATCTGTTCCCTCTTTTTTCATTCTGTCAAGCGCGCCTGATTTTCTCAGAGCAAGGAGTGTTCCGCCGTGACCATCCGGAGAAAGACTTAAAGAGTGCGTATTTGCCATCAGCAGTTTTCCGTCATAGCCGATGGCGGGCATTGTTCCCTGAACAAAGAAAAATACCTGATTTTCCTGCAGACCGAAGAAGTTGTTTTTACGGAAAAAGTCAACCGTATCCTGATTGTTGAGTTTACTGGTCATGATGTACCAGGTGATCGGTTTGCCGTATTTTTCTCCGGCGCGCAGAATGTTCTGGGCAAAGTAGGCAAAAAGCGGACGTCCCGAAACCGGACCGATCGGATAACTGCCCTTAGGACCGTCAAATCCCAGACGGGTACCCTGTCCTCCGGCAACTGTCAGACAGCAGACTCTGCCGGATTTCAGCAATTCTTTACCCTCTTTTTCTGCTTGTTCATAACGTTTCTTTTCTTCTTCGGAACGGGGATTCAAAGGGAAGAAGGGCGCAGGACCCAAATCAGCCGGAATCGCTGTTTGCGGGCGGTTGAGAACGTATTGATTTATCAATTCCGGCAGAATGTCAAAGTTGACTGCTTCAAGTTGGGAAGCGAACTCCTGCTGTTCCTGTTCCGTAAGGATGGACCAGTAACGCAGCAGATGTTCCTGACCGGCAGTTTTGATTTTCTTTATAAGAGTCTGTTCAAGTTCCATGATTTATTTCCTCTTCTTGAAGTTGATCGTTTTTTTAAGTGATTTCAGCAGATTTGAGCCGGTTTCCCGGATTTCTGAACCTGTCTTTTGGGTTCCCTGAATCAAATTTTTTCCGGCAGAACGAAGCGTGTCTGAAATCCTGTTTCCTGCGTTGCCGAAAGCGCTGTTGATAAAAGAAAACATTTTTGAGCCGATTTGAACAGCTGTTTCTTTGAATGAAGAGCCGCCGATATTTTTCAGGCGCAGGGGCGGCAGAAGCAGAGTAACAGGCTGATTGACTGTTGTTTGAGTATAGGTGACTCTTCCATCATCGGAATCAAACTTCTCAATCAGAATACCTGCTTCTGGATCATTTTCTGTTGCAGCGGCGTCTTTCAGTGTTTCTTTTTCCGGCGATGATGTGAATTTTTGAATATTCCGTTGAATCTCGCTGAGATTGGTGTCACTGAAAGAACTCACAAGATTGACTTTAAGTCCCCGGAGTGATATCTGCCGGATAATTTTTTTCTTTCTGAAAATAGACGGCAGATCGACATGGACAAACAATTCATTCAATTCAACGGCATTGTCTGCCGGATATCCCTGCGGATTGCTGACTGAAAAACCTTTCAGACGGATTATTCCTGAAAGATCAGACGAAAACTCCTGAAGTTTTACCTCTGTACCTGTTAAAGCACTTCCGCCACGGCGGATTGCCGATTCAACAATTCTGTCTCTGAACAGAAACAGCAGAACGGCAAGACCCAACAACACCGCAATCAATACAACGGCATATTTGAGGAGCCTGCCGGACAAAGATTTCTTCTCCGGCAGTTCTTCCTGTAAAACTGTTGTGTTTTCTTCAGGCATAGCTTATTGCTCTTTGTATTTATCCGCCAGTTTCTTCAGGGCGGCAAGCTGTTTGTCGCTGAGAGTTTTCTTTTCGGAGAACTGCTTTTTCAAAGATTCATAAAACTTTTTGTCATCGGCGGTATAACGTCCGCGTTTGACAGGCGGTTCCCAGGAGGAAACTTTTGAAAGCGATTCCAGAAGAACGGAAATTTCCTGCTGGATCTGATCGGAATTTTCCGCCGGAGCAGATTGGAAAACTGTTCCCAGAATGGAACTTACCAGTTCAGGATTTGACAGTTGAGCCTGATATTTCTGAGCCATTTTGCTCAAAGAGGCATTTTGTTTTTCGCTGAGTACGCGTCCATCAAGAGCCTGTTTTTTCAGCGATTCAAAAAACTTCTTGTCGTCATAGGTGAATCTGCCCTTGACCACCGGCGGATCAAAAGTGACATTGCTGAACGCATTGAACAATCCGGCATAATCAATTTGAGCTGCCTGTGCGGAGGATTCAGCCAGAGCCTGTTCACGCTTTTTCTGTTCATCTTTTAATTCTGTAATTTCTTCCCGGATCTTGGCAGGAAGTTGAGCCAGAGCATCAGAGGACAGTTGTTCCAGATACTTTGCAGCAAGCTGCAGCATTGTCTGGTACTGTTTGGCTGAAATTTTACCGGCAGAGGCAAATTTTTCCACAACGGAATTGTAGAATTTTGCGTCGTCATAGGTTCGTCTGCCGACTTTTTTCGGCTGTTCAAAAGTGAGATTTTTGAGCAGAGAAATAATCGTTTGTGCTTCATCTGCCGGAGGGGCATCAGAATCTTTTGCCGCTTTCAGCCAGGGGGCAAATTTTTCATAGAAATCCGCCATCATGCCGACCCATGAAATCTCGCCTTCTTCAACTTTGTCAAGCAGGGTTTCCATCTGGGCGGTGAAGCCGATGTTGAACAATTCCGGTAATTTGCCGACGAGAAAATCGTTGACAGAAAATCCCAGTTCTGTCGGGGAGAGTTTATTCTGTTCACGTTTGACGTATTCTCTATCCTGAATTGTCCGCAGAATGGTTGCGTAAGTTGAGGGGCGTCCGATACCGTTGTTTTCAAGCTCTTTAATGAGGGCTGCTTCGGTGTATCGCGCCGGAGGCTCTGTGAATTTCTGTTCACTGTTGAACTTTTTGATATCCAGCAGATCATTCACTGCAAGATTTTCAGGAAGGGTATCTTCCTCATCTTTGGATTTGACCGTATCATCATAAAGCTGGGTGAATCCCGGAAACACCATGACAGACGCCGTGCTGTGGAAGGTGTAGTCCGAATTGTCTGAACCGTGAACGACAGTATCCACAGAGGTCTGGTCAAATTGTGCAGGCGTCATCTGACTTGCGACAAAACGTTTCCAGATCATCGTATAAAGTTTGAGCTGCGCCGGATCAAGGAAGGGCGCAACAACTTCAGGTGTTCTGGTGACATCGGTGGGACGGATCGCTTCGTGAGCCTCCTGAGCAGCGGCTTTATTTTTGTAGAAGTTGAACTTTTCGGGAGCATATTGTTCGCCGTAAGTTCTGCGGATGAAGTTGCCCGCCGCGATCTGCGCTTCTTTTGCAATCGTGACGGAGTCCGTTCTCATGTAGGTTATAAGACCGACGGGACCGGAACCGCCCAGATCGACTCCTTCGTAAAGCTGCTGGGCGTAGCGCATTGTTTGAGTTGCCGTGAAACGCAAACGGGAGTTCGCCGCCTGCTGCAACGTACTGGTGGTAAATGGCGGTTGCGGGAATCTTCTGCGGCGCTGGCGATTAACATCCGCGATACAGGGCTTGCTGCCGTTCTCAATGGCGGCTTTGACTTTTTGTGCGGATTCCGTATCGGGAACTTTGAAATCTTTGGCATTGATTTTAAAAAGTCTTGAACGGAACTGTTCTCCGGTTTGAGTACCGAAAATGACAGAAAAGTTCCAGTATTCTTCGGGGATGAAAGAGAGGATTTCTCTTTCCCTTTCAACAATCAGACGCAGGGCGGCAGACTGGACACGTCCGGCACTGCTGCCTTTTTCAAGTTTGCGCCAGAGCAGGGGACTTACCTGGTAACCGACGATACGGTCAAGGACTCTTCTTGCCTGCTGGGCATCAACAAGACGCTGATCAATATCACCTTTGTTCTGCATTGCCTGTTCAATGGCATTGCGGGTGATTTCGTGAAATGTCACCCGGTAGAACGGAGCTTTGGTTCCGCTTTCAAGAACGCTTTTCAAATGCCATGCAATGGCTTCTCCTTCGCGATCAGGGTCGGGGGCAAGATAAATTTCGTCCGCTTTTTTTACAGCGGTTTTCAAAGTCCGCACTACGGGACGGCTGCGGGGGGTATCCACATACTGCGGTGCAAAGTTATTGGCAATATCAACGCCCAGTTCCTTTTCCGGCAAATCGCGGATGTGTCCCATTGAAGCAATAATGTCATATCCCTGACCGAGCATTCTGCTGATGGTCCGGGCTTTGGTCGGAGATTCGACGATCAGAAGTTTCGCCATGATATATATTCAATCCTCAATTTTGAAAAATTTTTCTTCATACACACATATTAATAACATATAACACAGTCATTTTGCTTGTCAAGTCCGTTTTGCATGATTTTAGCAGATTTCTTTGCAAAAAACGGAATTTGGCTGAGAAAATGACAAATCCGAAAAATAAAACCGTACCTGAAAAAATCTATTGGCTGTATTCCGGCAGTTTGTCCGCTGAATGCAATCGGCGGTATTCTCCCGGGGTTACACCGTACCGCTGATAAAAACGCTTGTGAAATGCCGTAGAGCCGGAGAAGTTGATTTCGCGCACGATTTCATTGATCGGCAGATTGGTATTTATCAGAAAACGGGTTGCCGCGTCAAGTTTCAGATCAAGCAGATATTGTGTCGGTGTTGTCTGAAAAAAACGTTTCCAGTTTCTGAAAAAGGCTGAACGGGAATAACCGTTGATACGGGCAATTTTTTCCAAATCGATAGTTTCTGAATAATGGACCTGAAACCAGACTGAAATGTTGCGGATTTTTTCGGCATCGTCCTGACCGCCGGATTTCAACAGATCAGAATAAAATATTTCACGATAAAGCTGAAAACATATCCAATCTATCTGATCTGCCACTCCGGGGGTATAAAGTTGAAGGCTGAGTTTTCGGAATTCTCCCGCAAGCTGTTCAATTTTCGGCGTTACAGAAAAAGACATACTTTCTCTGTCTGAATAAAGTCCGAGTTTGCGGAAATCGTCTTCCGATTCTGCCGGATAACCGAATGAAATGGCATCGCGGGGGTGAGCTATCTGAAAATAATGTTTTCCACCCGGCTTTTTCCATACCATGTTGGGAAAAGTCTCTCTGATCGCCTGCCCGTTGATAATATCTGTGCAGATTGTTTCCTGCGGTTCAAAACGGATGGAGATTTCAAACATATCTTCCGGCGTATATCCATGACGGTTGCCGACCGAATGACGGTGTGAAAAATACAGCATTTTTACCCGGAAAGGAAAAGTTCCGAGGCGATCTATTTTTTGAATGTCATAAGAAATCCAATCCATACTGTATTCTCTGTACTGATGTTTATATTGTCTGTGAAAACATTATAAGATAGATGCGGAAAACTTTTTTGTCAAGTTTCTGAATTGATTAGTTGTTGTAATGATTAAAACAAATTATCCTTTGAAATGAGTGTATTGGGCAGTTTTTGCAAAAATTTTTACATATGGTGGTACGATTTAACCTTTGTATTTTCTACGATTCAACCTTGTGGAAAACGAGTTTTAAAATTATTTTAAATCCCGTAATCAGATTCGGCAGATGTCTGGATGGCTGCCGGAAAAGTTGAAAAAGATAGCGTTGTTCCGGAAATCTTTTACTAACAAAATTAACAACAGGAAGAAAAATGAAAAAATCACTTGTGAAAAATTGTGACGGCAGATTTACTCTTATTGAACTGCTGGTTGTAATTGCCATCATCGCAATTTTAGCGGCAATGCTGATGCCTGCTTTACAGAAAGCCCGTGATACGGCAAAGAAGATTGATTGTACAAACAAAGTGAAACAGCAGGGGACATTCTGGCAGTTTTATGTTGACGGCAGTGATGGTTATATGGTTTCCAATGTCGGCAGACTGGTGGGCGGCAGCGATACGAAAGAATATTATGCTCTGATTATGGTAACTTCTCCGGCTGCCGGAATGCCGTGTTACATGACTTACTCTCAATTATCAACTCAAGTCAGTGGTTCTGATCATGCGACAAGAGCCACCAAAAGCAGAGCGTTGTTCCGGAAATATTTTGAGTGTCCGTCTTCTCCTGAGGTAAATCCGTTTAACGGTGTGAATTACTGGACTTTTAAAAACTTTCCCATGCCGACAGGTTACGGGTCCAATTATCTGATTCGCGACGAAAAGCCTGCAGCCAATCCCAAACTGGCAGTAAGCAAGATTTCTGAACTCAGAAAGTTTACCCTTTCCACGCTGCCGCTTCTGGCTGATAACTGGAAAATAAAAATGCACTTCGGTGCTTCCTCTGATACAGATAATTGTCTGCCCAGAGATTCCGTAGCCGACAATAAGCAGCCGTGGGGGATCAATGGCGCACACGGTGACGGCAGCAACTTTCTTTGGATCGACGGTCATGTGAGTTTCGTCAATAACCGTCCGGTCAATTATATGACTGATCCCTGGACAAAATAACCTGCGGCAGAATTGAAAATGAAAAATATTTTTCTGTTTTTATGTTTGTTTGTTGCTTTTTATGTCTTTGCAGCTGATTCTGATTTTTCTTTCAGAAAAGGTTTGCCGGGCTGGATTAAGAACAATAGAGCCGTTTACTTTGATTTTTCAGAAAAAATTTCAGCAGGCGGTTCTTTAAAACTTGTCAATGCTGCCAGTGTTTCAAAAGTCATCAAACTGGAACCCGGAGCAGAATACGAAGTTTCTGTTTACATCAAAGCACAAAATGTCAAAGGCGGGAAATATAAAGGCGCATTGCTGCGTTTAACTGACGGAAAGAATTTTTTTGCCGTCACCGCCGATCCGAAATATCTGCCGCAGCAGGGCAGTTTTGATTGGACAAAGTGTACCCGCAGATTAAAAAGTTCTTTTTTCAAGAGCAATAAAGTGACTGTTATGCCGATTCTGACCTGTCAGGGAACTGTCTGGTTTGATGATTTGAAAATTGTTAAAATCCAAAGCAATTCGGGCAACAGTTTTTTCCGTAAATCTTACGGGAATATTGTAAAAAAAGCGGCAATTATTCCCGGTGGAACCTTTGGTTTTTTCACGCCTGATGAAACAATTGGGTGCCGTTTTCTGATAGACAGTACCGTACGCGATTTGACTTACACTCTTTCTGTCAAAGACGAAAGCGGAAAAAAAGTGTACAGTTCTTCTGCGAAAAAATATGAAGAGAACTTTACTCTTCCCAAACAGAAAGCCGGATATTATATCATTGAAGCAGAGCTTTTTTCTTCCGGGAAAAAAGTGTATGAACTTCAGAGTGCTTTTGCTGTAAATGTGCCGTTAAAAAAACTTGACCCGTTTTTTCAATACAGTTACGGCGCAACCTCTGATATAATTAAGGGGATAAAGCGTGTCGGCGGCGGTTCGATTGTTTTGAAAAGTCACAATTTTCAGCAACCGGATTTGATGCGTTTATCCGCAGAAGACTTTGCTGCGCGTTTTGTGAATTTCAATAAACCGTTTCTTGATGATCCCGATCTTCAGCTTGCAATTGCAGTGGGATGTTCTTTGCATTCATCTTTCAGAAACAAAGAAGAACTCAAGGCCGGCTGGCCGCTCATGTCCGATCCTGTACTGAAACAGTTGCTTGATTGTGTGAAAAATATCCACTCGAAAACCAAAGGAAGGATCCGCGAATGGATCATCGGTTGTGAGATTCCCACTAATGCGATCGGCGGGAGTTCAAAAACGCTGTGTTCCACCTGGACGGAGGCAATGTTCAATATGATGGTTCGCGCCCGCATGATCAGCCGGGCACTGAAAGCGGTTGATCCGGGAATGAAAATCATTGTCGGCGGCAATAACCGTCAGGAATACACCGAAACTGTCGAACGCATCGTCATGGGCGATCTGGTGAATGATTTTGATGAATACGCCATTGATGCCTATACCGGAAACTGGGATATGAGACTTGGTCGGCATTCCATTCCGGAATTGAATTTGATGAATTTCTACAATGCGGCATCAAATCTGTCAGCCTCTCTGGGCAAAGGTAAGTTTATCCGCAATGATGAAACCGGTTACGCCATCAATTACGGTGCGCGTTTTGATAAAGGTCTTGCCGTTGAACAGGCATATCTTACCGCCCGCACCATGATTATTACCCGTTATGCGCCTGTCAGCCGTTTTGAACTGCACATGCCGACATATCATCACATCCGCTTGATTGACCCCAAAGATGATGCTGTGTGTATGACCACGATTTGGAAGCCTGTATATTGGGGCAAAAGATGGTATGATATCCTGCAGCCGGGCGGAGCAATGTATGCAACGGCCGCCGGAGAGCTTTCCTTTGCAAAGTCTCTTGCGGAGATCAAAAGCGGCAACATTTACAGTTATCTCTTTAAAAAGCCGGATGGCTCTGTTTTGATCACACTTTGGAATATTGCCCGGGAGCAGAAATTTGTCTGCGATTTCCCTTCCGGAACCCGTGGGATCAATATGTATGGACGCTCCATTCCGGTAAAAAATCTTGTGATTGGAAAAGCCCCGGTTTATCTTAATGTTAAGATGTCTCCGGCTCAGGCGGTTGCTTTGGTGACAAAGGCGGTGTTGAACAATTCTCCGGAATTTAAATGTTCAGCGACTTCTGACACTGTTTATATCCAGAGTTTTGCCGCTCTTACCCGCGAATGTAAATTGAAACTTCCGGGGCAGGCAGAAAAAACAGTCAAAGTCTTTCCCGGAAAAACGACGGTTGTTTCTGCAAAAGTGGCCGGAAACGGCAAATTGATTGCTCCGGATGGACGCGAATATGCTGTTGAACTTTCCAAAGTCGATTTTTACACTGTTCCCAAAATCAAATCCCGGCCAGTATTTGACGGTTCCGGCAAGTGGCTGACCAATTTGAAAAGCGGATTGCTCAAGTATCCGGATCACATCCATCCCGCAGAGGCTCTTCAACCTGAAAGGCGTTATTTCAAGACCAGTTTCAATCCCAACGGACACAATATTTCTGCCCGGTACTGGACGGCGTATGACGATAATAATTTTTATCTTGCAGTCAAAGTTGATGACCCGGTGCATTTGCAGCGGCAGGCGGCTCTTGAGCTGTGGAAAGATGACAGTATCCAATTTGTTTTGTCGCACGAGGGCATAAAGGAGTCCGCAACCGGCGGAAAACCTGTTTTTGAATACAATTTCGGTTTGGCTTTAACGGCGCATGGTACGCAGCTCGTCAAATATCTCGGAAAAGAATGCGGACTCAAAACTTATCCTGCCCGCGTTACCCGCAAAGGCAATGAGACTTTTTACGAAGCAGCCATTCCGTGGAGTGCCATCGGCGGAAAAGCAACACGTTTTGGCTTTGTTATTTTTAACAATAACTGGAAGACGATGAAATCCGCACCGTATCATCTGGATTTTTCAGAGGGGATCACAAACGGTTTTGATGATACAAAACTGAAAGTTTTAAAGTATGCTGACTGAAATGGTTTTATAAAATGTTGTCACCTGAACAGATTTTGTTTCTGGAAAAGATGCAGTCCAGTTTCAATCCGGCTGTTTTTGCCGGAAGTGATGGTTTGTCTCCTGAAAAACTGAATTTGAAAATCCGGGAAGTCTATGATGCCGGAGAAAGGGAGGGCATTCCGTTCCCGATCACCCGTGCACGGATGGTTGTTGCGTTTCTGGAAAATGTACGGATCGCTGTCAATGATTTTGACCCGTTTGCATCGGTCGTTGAACGGCGGACTTTAAGTTCCGGTCCCAAAAGTGAAATATTGCTCATTCAACAGGAACGCAAAGCGTTTTATGCAAAACTTTCTCTGGGAGAAACTGTATCCGCGTCTGAGGCTGTGAAAACAGGGGTTTACCGCAGCCGTTTGGATTTAAGTCATACTTCCCCGGACTGGGATAATGTTTTGACTCTGGGTGTCCCGGGACTCCTGAAACGCGCTGAAGATAATTTCAGAAAAAATCCGTCGCCCTTTGCGGAATCCGTTTGCATTGTATACGAGGCATTCAGGCAGTTTCTATTGCGTTACGGTTCTTTTGCTGAAAAACAGGGCAGATATGATTTGAGTGAAATGCTTTTCTTTCTTGCCGATCATGCGCCCGGAACTTTACATCAGGCTCTGGAGTTATCTCTGCTTTACCGTGAAGTACAGGAAATTGAGGGGGAATGGGTTCGTTCAATGGGAATCTTTGACCGAATGTTCCGTCCGTTTTACGAAGCTGATCTTGCCGCTGCACGGTTGACTCAAGAGAGTGCCCGGGGACTTATCTGTGCTTATTTTTCACGCTTTTTTGTTCAGTCCGGCGGATTGGATAACGGCACACCGTTCTGTTTCGGCGGCGGTCTTCCTGATGAAGGAGGGGGGATCAAAGACGGATGTTGTGAACTTACAGAAATCGCATGGCAGGCTTTCCGTGATCTCGGACGTACAGATCCGAAGTTTTCTCTGCGGGTCAACCCGGAAACTCCGGAAAATATGCTGCGTTTTGCCGCAGAGTGTATTCAGGAAGGCAAAACGTCAATGGTGTTTGCTAATGAAAAAGCGGCGGAAAAAATGTTTCTGCGTCACGGTAAAATTCCCGCTGATCTTTTCAATTTTTTGCCGGTAGGGTGTTATGAACCGGTTATTATGGGTAAGGAGTTGTCCTGTACCATGACCGTTTTGTTCAATTTTGCCGGATTGTTTGAAGAGTTGTTCAATGATAACACATTTGCTCCTGTTTGTTTTGAAGATGTTCTGCAAAAATATCTTGCACTGCAGAAAAAGTATTTGGCTGAAGCTATGACAAAAGCCGATGCTCTTGAAAAATACTGGAAAGACGTGCAGCCTTCTCCGTTACTTTCCGGCACAATGGATGACTGCATGGAACGGAATTTGGATGTCTCCTGTTACGGCACACGTTATGCGACAAGCGGCGTGATGTGTGCCGGACTCGGAACGGCTGCCGATTCTCTGGAAGCGATCCGCCAGCTGGTCTTTGCGGAACATAAAATTTCATTCCCTGAATTAGGGGAATTATTGAATCAAAATTGGATGAATCAGGAGCAGCTGCGTCTTTATGCCGTCAAACGTGTCCCCAAATGGGGAAACGGCAGAGAATCGGTTGATTCTCTTGCTGAGATCATTGCTCATTCAGCAGGAGAACAAATCAAAAGTACGCCAAATGTCAAAGGCGGACATTATCAAATGGGACTCTGGTCGATCGACTGGTGTTATATTTTCGGCAGAGAAACCGGGGCAACCCCGGACGGCAGAAGGAGCGGTGATCCGCTTGCCCGCAACAGCGGCAGCACGACAGCCTGCGACAAAGAGGGCATTGCCGGATTGATTGACAGTGTGTCAAAATTGGATCACTCTTTTTTTGCGGATGGAGCCGTTCTGGATTTGATGTTATCTCCGCATTCCGTGACAGGAACAGCCGGAATTGAATTGATTGTCCGTTTGATCCGCACCTTTTTTGCCCGCGGCGGCTTGTTTCTTCAATTTAATATGCTTTCTCCGGAAACACTCCGTGCAGCGCAGCAGAACCCTCAGAAATACAGCAATCTGCAAATCCGTCTCTGCGGTTGGAATGTCCGGTTCATTGATCTTGCACCGCATATTCAGGAAACATTTATTGCAGAAGCAGAAAACGGAGCTGAAAATTGAAAAATTTACAAATACCGATCGTTTCAATCCGCCGTCTGACGATACATGACGGTCCGGGGATCCGGGATACCGTTTTTGTCAAAGGCTGTCCGCTGCATTGTATCTGGTGTCATAATCCAGAATCTGTTTCTGCCCATCCGCAGCTGCTTTATCATGAAATGCTCTGTTCAAATTGCGGGGAGTGTGTCAGACTCTGCCCTCAGAATGTACATACTTTTGATGTCAACGGAAAACATCTCCTGGCACGGGCAAAATGTCTTTCCTGTGGAAAATGTGCTGAAAACTGTCTGAGTGATGCGCTTGAACTTTGCGGAAAAATGATGTCTATTGACGATGTTTTAAGTTGCGTGCTTCGTGACCGGGACTTTTTTACTCCTGAGGGAGGTGTAACAGTTTCCGGAGGAGAGCCTGCGCTGTATCCTGAATTTGTTTCAACATTATTCAAACGTCTGAAAGAAAACGGTATTCATACTGCATTGGATACCTGCGGAGCTGTTGATTTTGAAAATTTCAAAGAGATTCTTCCTTATACAGATCTGGTTCTTTTTGACTTGAAAGGAATGGATGTCAAAAGGCACAGAGAGCATACCGGAAAAGACAATCTGCAAATCCATGACAATCTGAAAAAAATCAGTGCTTATGGAACAGGTATTGAAATCCGTATGCCGATTATTCCGGGATTCAATGATTTTGCAGAGGATATTGAAGCTTCGGGTGTTTTACTTTCTCAAATCGACTCTTTATGCAGGGTTCAGCTGCTTGCTTATCACGATAAGGCAAAAAATAAATATGCTGTTGCGGGTATGAATGATACATTGCCGCAGACGGCTTCTCCGGATATTGCCCGATTAAAAGAAACAGCCGATGTACTGTTGAAATATCTGCCGGAGAATGTTTCAGTCAAGTTTGAGTAACTGAGGTATAAAAAACTGTTACTTGACAAATGAAACTTACTTTTCTGTATTTGCAATTAGATAAACAACACTTATATTATTTAACATGAACTTGTATTTCTACAAAAAAAGGTTTTTCAGTTATGTCACAAATCGACCTTGCAGGTATCTGGTCTCTGACCTGCGATAAAGAAAACTTTTCACCCATTCCGGCACAAATTCCCGGAGAAAACTGTTCCGCGTTGATTGAAGCTGGAATTGTCCCGGATCCTTATATCGGAGTCAATGAAAAAGAGATTCAGTGGGTGAGAAATCACAACTGGACATGGTCCCGCAGCTTTGAGGTGGATGACAATTTTTTGAAACAGGAACGAATTTGGCTTGAAATCGATTCTCTGGATACGGTCGGAGAAGTTTTTATCAACGGAAAAAAAGTCCTTGGCAGCCGGAATATGTTTCTGCGTATCCGCCGGGACGTGAAAGCCTTTCTGCGTGAGGGTGAAAACAGTATCAAAGTTATTATTTCCGCAGTAGAAAAATACGCAGAAGCTGAAGAGGAAAAACTTTCTTTTAAACTCGGCTGTAAAACAAATTATTGGCGTAAAATTCCCAATCTCAACCTTGTCCGTAAGGTTCAGTGTCACGGCGGCTGGGATTGGGGACCGTGCATTCCCGTCAGCGGCATTTACGGCAACATCGGACTTTACGGTTCAAACGGCGTTCAAATAGAACACGTTTATACGGAGCAGAAACACAGTCCCGGTTTGTGCGTATTGAATGTGACGGCTGAAATCAATTCTGATTTTGACGGTATTCAGGACGTCGTTTTCACCTTCGACGGTACTGTGAAAAAAGTCTCTGTCTGTCTCTGCCGGGGAGAAAACAAAATTGAAACGTTCTTTGAAGTCAAAAATCCAAAGTTGTGGTATCCCGCAGGTTACGGTGATCAGCCGCTGTATGATTTGAAAGTTGAAGCTGATTCCTGCACCGTTTGTAAAAAGATCGGTCTGCGCGATTTGAAAACAGTCAGTCAGCCTGATGAACATGGCGTTTGCCTTTATTTTGAAGTTAACGGGCTCGCCGTCTTTGCCAAAGGTGCTGATTGGATTCCCATGGATGCCCGTCCGCAGACTTATTCCCGGGAACGTTACTGCAAACTGCTTTCTGATGTGATTGCCGCCAATATGAATACGCTGCGGGTCTGGGGCGGCGGGCTGTATGAAAACGAAGATTTTTATGCCTTGTGCGACGAAAAAGGTATTCTGCTCTGGCATGATTGTATGTTTGCCTGTGCGCATTATCCGTCAACAGAGGATTTCCTTGCTCTGGTGTCGGCTGAGCTTGATTACCAGATCAAACGTCTGCGAGACCATGCCTGTATCGCCCTCTGGTGCGGCGATAACGAATGCGGCGGATTTTTAAGGTGTATCGGACAGAAAGAACTGCCCTGGGTCCTGAATTATGACCGATTCAATCAGGCTGTCGGCAAGGCCGTAAAGATGGCTGATCCCACGCGCGTTTTCTGGCCGACGAGTCCCTGTAACAGTCAGGAGGATATCAGCGGCTGGGATGACGATTCTCAGGGCGATATGCACTATTGGAAAGTCTGGCACTCCGGCGCAGATATGGAGGCTTATTACGCCATTACCCCGCGTTTCTGTTCTGAATTCGGTTTTCAGGCATTTCCGGCACAGAATACTGTGGACTTTTTTACGCAGGGCAAACAGCGCAATGTGACCTCTCCGTTGATGGAACACCATCAGCGCAATGCGGCGGGAAACTCCAAAATCGTAGAGATGTTCACCCGTTACTTCCGTTTTCCCGCAACCTTTGAGGATTTTATTTATTTGAGTCAGGTTCAGCAGGCTGTTGCGATGAAAAGCGGCGTTGAATTCTGGCGCACATTGAAGCCGATTTGTATGGGAACGATCTATTGGCAGCTCAATGACAACTGGCCCGTGGCATCATGGTCAAGTATTGACTATTTCGGCAACTGGAAGCAGCTGCACTATCATGCAAAAAGATTCTATGCGCCCGTCCTTGTAACGGCGATCCGCAAGACACCGGACACGGTTGAGGTGCGTGCTGTCAGCGATTCAGGAGAGCCTGTCTGCGGAAACATCACACTCTCTCTTTATAAAGTCACCGGAGAACTTGTTTCTCAAAGAAAGATTGCCGTTGACCTTGCGCCCTATTCGGCGGCGGTATTGGAGACATTTCCGCTTGAAGAGTTGACATCCACTCCTGCAGAGGACTTTCTCTATCTTGAGTTCGATAACGGTACTTTCAGTTGTACCAATGAGTGTTTTCTTGCCCGATATAAAGAATACCAGCTGCCGGAAGTGCAGATTCAGCATGAAATCTCACAGGGAGAAGATGGCAAAATGTATCTGAAACTTGCTTCAGATAAGCCCGCTTTTTACGTTTTTGCAGAATTTAAGGGAATAAAGGCTAAGTTTTCAGATAACAGTTTTACGCTTCTTCCGGGAAAACCTCGATCGCTTACTATTGAAACCGATGGTGAGTTTACCGTTGAGAACCTTGAAAATGCACTTGTCATCCGGCACTTGCGCGCATCTTACGAGGAGTAATATTATGGATAAAAGTATTGAACGCCGATGGTCCGGACGCTGGATCAGTGCCGGGAAAGTGATGGTTGCTCCGGGGGAAGTTGTTTATCCCGCACCTTATCTCCGCAAAACTTTTACTTGTGCAGATACGCCGCAGAACGCAGAAATTTATCTGTGCGGATTGGGATGGCACGAACTTTATGTCAACGGGAAAAAAGCTGATGACAGGGTGCTTGCTCCGGGCGTCACTCAATTTGACCGCCATGTAAGTTTCATCAGATATGATGTTTCTCATCTGCTTAAACAGGGCAGAAATGCGGTTGCAGTTCTGTTGGGAAACGGTTTATTCAACTGTCGTGTCGCCAAATGGAGTTTTGATAAAGCACCGTGGCGGGATTATCCGAAAATGTTGTGCGATATCGTCGTTGACGGCAATGTTATTGCAAAAAGTGATAACAGTTGGGGCGTTCATGACAGTCCTGTGACATACAATGAATTGCGTCATGGTCAGCATTACGATGCCCGTCTGGAAATCCCCGGATTTTCTGAACCTGATTTGGATGACTCTTCATGGAAACGGGCGTCGTACTGTACGCCTCCGGGGGGCAGAGTAACGCTTGAAACGCAAAGACCGTGTAAAGTTACAGAAAGTTACCGTCCCGTTGAAAGTTTTCAGATGTCCGGCTGGGAAACTGTTTATGATTTCGGTACAAACCTCTCAGGCTGGTGCCGGATCAAAGTCAGGGGGAAATCCGGCTCAACAGTGCGGATCATGTACTCCGAAAAGATCGATCCGGTTTCCAAAAATATCAATACAATGGAAATTTCCCAATATTTCAACGTCGGTTCATTCGGTTGTTTTCAAACCGATCAATATATCCTCAGGGGGGATCCGGACGGAGAAATTTACGAGCCGTCATTTACTTATCATGGTTTCCGTTATGCTCAGGTGTGGATTGATGACAACGCCGAACTTCTGGATATCCGGGCGCAGTTTGTGCATACGGCATTTGATACTGTCGGAACGTTTGATTCCTCTGATGCCCTGTTGAACAAACTTCAGCGGAATACGCTGCAAAGTTTCCGTTCCAATTATGTCGGAATTCCCACAGACTGTCCCCACCGTGAAAAGAACGGGTGGACGGGCGATGCTCAAATTGCCGCTGAAACCGGTTTGTGGAACTTTGATATGGAGCAGCAATTTGCACATTATCTGCAAATTGTTGTTGATACGCAGCGTCCTGACGGACAACTTCCCGGAATCGCTCCCACCGGCGGATGGGGATTCAACTGGGGAAATGGTCCGGCATGGGATACAGTTCTCTTTGAATATCCCTATCAGATTTATCTTTTTTACGGCAAGATGGATTTGATTGAAAAATATTATGATAACTTCAAACTTTATCTGGAGTACTGTGAAAGCCGTGCAGAGGATTATCTGCTTGATTTCGGACTCGGCGACTGGTGTCACCGGGACAGGCGGGCAATAACACCTGTGGAAGTTACTTCAAGCGGATATTATTATCAGAATGTCAGACGCATGGTGTTTTTTGCGGAATTGCTCGGCAGAAAAGAGGATGCTTACGGTTATCAGAAACTTGCAGAAAACATCAGACAGGCTTTTGTGAAAAAATTTGCCAATGCTGACGGTTCTTTTGCCGATGGTGCACAGACAGCAACTGCGGCGGCATTGTATTTCAAAATTATTGATGGAAAAAAAGCTTTGAACAGTGTGAAGTATCTGGTTGAACAGGTGCGTGCCGAACAGCATAAAGCTGAATTCGGTATACTGGGCGCCAAATTCGTTCCCCGGGTTCTTGCAGAGTACGGATATGCCGACGATGCATTTGAAATCATTACTCAAAAGGAATTTCCCGGCTGGGGATGGCAGATCGGAAAAGGGGCAACGTCTCTTTGGGAAAATTGGAATGGCAAGGATTCTCTGAACCATATCATGTTCGGAGATATCTCCGCATGGATGTATCAGTATCCGGGCGGACTTCGTCCGCTGCCGGATACGCCCGGATTCCGTAAATTTATCATACAGCCCTGTTTTGTAAAAAAACTTGACCGGGTAACTGCTTCTTATAAATCTTTTTACGGAAAAATCACAAGTCAATGGTTGCGTTCTGAAAATAAAATCATCTGCCGGATGGAGATACCCTCAGGATGTTCGGCGGATATTATTCTGCCGGGCAAAGTTATAAGAGATGTATCCGGAGATATTCAACTTGACGTTGATTGAAATGAGGAGAGAAGACCTTTTATTCTGAATTTGATGCAAACGGCACCAGAAAGGTGAAAAGTTTTGAAATTCTGCATGAAACTTGAAACTTTCCCCTTGACAACTGGAAATATCGTATTATATTAAAGTCATGTACAAAGAAAAGTGTCTCCATCGTCTAGAGGCCTAGGACATCGGGTTCTCATCCCGGTAACATGGGTTCGAATCCCATTGGAGATGCCAGTTTTTTTTGTGTTGTAATTACAGGTATTCTTTGAGAAGGAGAAAGAAAAATGGCTGCTACTGTTGATAAAGAAAAATGCATGGGTTGCGAAGCTTGCGTCGGTGCCTGCCCCGTCAGCACCATCACCATCGAAGACGGCGTTGCCAAAGTCGGCGATGATTGCATCGAATGCGGTGCCTGCGTTGGCGAATGCCCCGCTGAAGCGATTTCGCTCTAATTGATGTTTTTACATCATTGATTTTGCCGGAGGAGATTTTTCCTCCGGCTTTTTTTATGTTGACGGAGTTTTACAAGAGGTAACTTATGAAGATACGAGACGGTAAGACGCGCAGTTATCTGCCGGAAATCGGTGCGTTTGCAGCTTTCCTTTTTTTTGCTCATCCGTATCTTCTGCGGGAATTCTGGTTTGATGAAGCATTGACTTTGATGAACTTTGCCTGGATGCCTGATCCGGTCAGGATTTATTTCAGTTATGTTATTCCCAATAATCAGATTTTTTACACGATAGCCTTACATTATTGGGCGCAGCTGCCTGTTGATTTTTTCAGGGCGGATTTCTTTTTACGTTTGCTTTCTCTGCTTTTTGCCACAGGAACCTTGCTGGTACTCTATGTTTCTTTCCGCAGAACGTGCGGCAGATATCCGCTGTTGCTGGCGTTGAGTGCATTGGCTCTTTCTCCGCCGTTTCTGATTTATGCAACAGCGTTGCGCGGTTACATGGCAAGTGCCTTTTTTACAGCTCTTGCTGTTAAATTTGCCGTCGATTTTCAGAGGAAAGCCGATTTTTTTACTTGGGGAAAATATGCTGTTTCCTGTCTGCTTGCGGTCGGAACGATTCCCAGCAATCTTCTTGCGCTGGGCGGCTGTGTGCTGTATGCTCTGCCGCTTGCCGGTAAATCCTTCTGGAGTAAAAAACGTTTCTGGTTACTTTGTTTGACCCCTTTTGCCGCACTTGCTGTCTTTTATCTGCCGATTTTGAAATCCTTTCTCGGCGTATGCCGTCTGGGGGAGGGGTGGCAGGATGGTAAAGCCGTTCTGCTTGCCTGGAGCGTTACTGCCGGATGTGTATTCGGTGTTCTCTGGATTGTGTGGTTTGCGGCATTGATACGGCGCTGTAATTACAGCGTTGTTATAAGAATGGGTATTTTGCTTTTGCCGGCTTCTGCCGTGATTTTATTGCCGACAGCACCTTTCCCGAGAGTGTTCTTTCCGCTGCTGCCGCTGCTTGGTTTGATTGTTGCCAACGGAATACGCTGTTGTTCAGCCTTCAGACAAGAGAGAAAGCAGATGGCGCGTATTCTTTTCGGGATTCTCGGTTGTGTTGTTCTGTTGTCAGCGTTTGTATTGAAGCAGGAAAGCACGAAAGAATTTCTTTCCGGATATTGCGGCAACAGGAGCGGAGATGATTTCTTCTATGGTTTCTATATGCGAAAAGATCATGTTCCGCAGCAGACAGCTCAGGAGCTTGAAAAAATCTACGGGCGCAACAGTGTTCTTCCTCCGGTTTATTTTTCTTTTCTGGCTGATCCCTGGCCGTCGATGTATTATATCCTTGCCAACGGACAGCGCAGTGAGTTTCTGTTTGACGGTCCCCGGGGAAAAGTTGCAGCTCTTGCAGCAGGCAGTCTGGTTGTTATCCACAAAAAAGAAAACCCCGGAACCGTTGCTGAACGGTTCGGGGTGACCTTGCTTCCGTTATTTCAAACACCGCTGCACAGTGTTTTTAAAGTGCAGTGATTATTCTCTTGCATCCGGACGGTCAGAGAGGTACAGCTGAAGAAATGTGATGATTCCCAGCATCAGAATTGCCTGAATGACCAGAATTGCTGCGGTGAAGAAACTTCCTCTTAAAACGGGCAGAATACCCAGACCGATGGTCAGAGCCATCAGGTGAACGAGCATGACCGCACGTTTGCGGGTAAATCCCATGCGGACAAATCTGTGGGAAATGTGATTGTGATCCCCGATCCAGAAAGGCTTGCGGTTGATTGTTCTGATGATAACGACCATTGCCGTGTCAAAAAGGGGCAGGGCAAGGATGAAAAGCGGCATGAGAACAGGAAAACGTGACAGGGAAACGCTCTTGTCAAAAAAGGTGACCATCGCAGAAACAACAGCAGCCAGATACCCCAGGAAATGACTTCCTGAGTCGCCCATGAAAATCGTTGCAGGGGTTGTGTTATAAAACCAGAATCCACAGCAGACAGCGCAGTTTAAAACAGCGAAACAGGCAACGAAGTATTGACAGTTGAGAGCCGCAACAACAGAGAAGAATCCCATGGCGATAGCGATTGTTCCCACAGCCAGACCATCCATGTTGTCAAAAAAGTTGATGGAGTTCATCAACAGCATGAACCAGAATAAGGTGATTCCGGTTTCCACGCCGGGAAATCCCGGCAGGATATTGAGACGGATATTTCCGCCGAATACGGCAATCAAAGCCACAACGAACTGTCCCGCAAATTTTACAGAAGCGGACATCGGATATTTATCATCGATCAGTCCGAGAAATACGGCGATTGCGGCTCCGACTGCAATAAAACACAGATTACCGTAGATTTGGAGTATGCCGGGCAAATGGGTTTCTGCGATTTTTGAAAAAGCCGGGAGCAGATTCCATTTAATTGCAAACACGCCTCCGGCAATGCAGAAAAGCCAAGAGAAAAACATGGCAAGTCCGCCCAGAAGCGGCGTTGATTTTTTATGTCCTTTGTGATTGTCTGCGGGAACATCCATGAAACCGGTTTTTGCAGCAAGGCTGCGGAATACTGGTGTTAAAATCAAAGCTCCGGCAAGACCGGAGGCAAAGACGACTGTATATATTTTTATCCAGGTTGCGGAAATCATTTTTTATCTCATTAATTTGTTGTTGTGCGGCGGACATGTTCCAACAGCAGAACAGTTGCTGCCTGAGCAGCATTCAGGGATTCATAATCTCCCGGCATGGGGATAATCACATTCCGGCTGCCTGCGGGATGACAGGTTACGCCATTGGCTTCACTGCCGATGACAATAACACTTTTGTCAAACAGTCCGGGGGCGGTAAAACAGCTTTCTCCGTCGTGAGGATCGGCAATAAATGTTTGTTTGAAACCGAAATCCGCTGCAGCGGAAACCAGTTCTTCAAGGTTTTCAAACCGCCGCAGGCGGAGGGAAAACTGGGCACCGAGTCCGGAACGTATGGCTTTGTCGCACCAGGGATCAACGGAACCTTTAGTGTACCACAATTCTGCACCGCCGATGGCTCGGAATGTCCGGGCAATCGTTCCGAAGTTGCCCGGATCGTTGAGTTGATCCAGCGCAAGAATAAAAGGACCGGCAGGAGTGCCGGCTGCAAAATCCGGAGTTTCCGCAACGGCAACGATTCCCTGGGAGTTGACCGTTTCGGTGATGTCTGCAAGAGTTTCTTCAGAAATATTGCGTGATTTTTCAGGAATCTCTTTAAAAGCTTCAAATCCGCGCGGCGTTCCTGCGATGAATTTAACAGAACCGGGAGCTTTATCCAGCAGCTCCCGGACTGCACGCACGCCTTCACACCGGCAGCAGCCGGAATGTTTGCGCCCGCCGCGCGTTGATAATGAGCGCAGCAGGGCAAGTTCTTTTTTTGATATTTCCGGCAGTTGCATGGTGTTTATTCTTTATTTTTTATTGGACTTGGGAGTCGCTTTTTTGTATTCACCGTTATCAATGCCGATCAGCATTTGTTTTGCATTTTCGGTCCAGTATGAAACGGTCCGGGTATTGCCGGAAATCATGCCGGTCCGTCCGAGAACGGTCTTTGCCTGTTTTTCATCTCCGGACTGAATCAGCAGACGTCCGGCATTGTAACCGGCTTCTGCACGCAGGGCGGCGGGGAGTTCAAGATTGCTTTCAACGGCAAGAAAACGGGGAACAGCCTCTTTTTTCTTTCCGGCAAGTTCGCAGGCATAGCCGGAAGCAAGCCTGGCTTTTCCGGCAAGGGTGGCATCTACGCCGGAAGCGTTGGCAATCTTGTCAAACTCGGCAATGGCCTCTTTGTAATTCTTTGCATCAAGCTGGAGCTTTGCCAGTCTGAAACGGGCGATGGCGGCTCCGGCATGATCCGGATGCTTTTCAAGAGCTGCTGAAATTTCAGCAGCAGTCGTTGCATCGGTCAGTTCAAAAGCCGCCTTGCGGTCAGCTGAAGAACGGGCAGCGGCAACACCGAAAATGACTGCCACCAGAACTGCGATGATAATTGCCACGATACAGGCGGGTTTCCAATAAGTTGCAAACCACATTTCAAAACGTTCCGTATCAGAGAACAGAGCCTGTCCGATTTCTGCATTTATTTTCTTTTTGTTGTCAGTATCCATGGGTTATTCCTCTTTTATTTATAAATTAGTGGTGAGAGAAAATACGTTCGGGAGCGTGAATCAGAGCAACGCCCAGTTCATTGGCGCGTTTGATAACGTCCGCATCGCGGAGACTTCCGGCGGGGGCGATGATCGCTTTGACGCCGGCGGCGGCGGCAACTTCAACACCGTCTTCAAAGGGGAAGAAACCGTCGCTGGACATGACAGAACCTTCCAGTTCTTCGCTGCCCTGGTATTTTTCTTTGAATTTGATGATGGCCTGTTCAATGGCTCCGACTCTGTCCTGTTCGCCGGTTCCGACGGAGAGGGTCTGTCCGTTTTTGACGATGACCACGCCGTTGGAACGGACGGAGAGGTTGACATGCCACGAGAACAACAGGTCGATTTTCTGCTGTTCAGTGGGGGCGATTTCAGATTTGACTGCGCCGCAGCGGGTGTTTTCGCCGCTGGCAGTGACCAGGTCTTCAACGGTGCGGAGATTGGTTGTCAGCGGGGCGGCAATGATCAGAGAGCCGTCTGCAAGAACCTTGAAAGTGTTGTATTCCGGACCTGCTTCGCCGGTATAGCGCGGCAGTTTGGAAATATCTCCGCACTTGAGGATACGGATCTGTTTGTTGAGTTTATAGGTTGCTCCGTCATTGAAAACGGCGATCGCTTCAGGAGAATAGTCCGGTGCAACAACGCATTCCACAAAAGTTGACATGATTTCTTTGGCCGTTTCTTCGTCAACGGGAACATTGAAAGCGATAACACTGCCGAATGCCGCACGGGGGTCTGCATCGCGAGCCTTTATGTAAACCTGTTTGAGCGTTTCATTGCCGACTGCGACGGCGGCACCGGAGGGATTGACGTGTTTCATGACAGCGCAGGCACTGCGGTCACAGAACTTGACGATGTTGAGTGCGCCGGAAATATCTTCCAAATTTGTCTGTGAAAGACCGCTTTTGCCGTTCTTGATGATTTCCATACCGCCGATGACACCGGAGACACCGATGGGACGGTAATAGGCGGCGGGCTGATGCGGATTTGTGCCGTAACGCAAATCATCCGCTTTCTCATAACGGACGCCCGCGATTTCGAATTCTGCCGGAAAATCTCCGACGTTTTTCTCAAGATAACTTGAACGTGAAAGTGCTTTACTCATGATTTTTTACCCCTTATGTTTGGTTTTTTGTAAAAAAGTACTTATTTAAATATATCACGATTTGAACTTTAGGGCAAATGGAAGTATCTTTATAGACGAGAAAAAAATAGGAAATTTATCATGAATAGTGAAAAAAGTGGTAAAAAACGCGGATTTTTCATAACTTTTGAAGGTCCGGAAGGTGCCGGAAAGAGTACTCAGGTGGCAATGCTGCTTGATTTTTTGAAAAAAAACAACCGTCCGGCAGTGACGACAAGAGAGCCCGGCGGAACGGCTTTGGCGGAAAAAATCCGCGAAGTGGTCAAAGGGCATGACGGCAATGAAAAAATGCATGACAGAACCGAATTGCTTTTAATGGAGGCTGCGCGTTCTCAACATGTGCAGGAGTTTATTCTGCCCCGTCTGGAATCCGGTGTGTCTGTGATCTGTGACCGTTTTTCAGATTCCACGATTGCATATCAGGGCGGCGCAAGAGGTCTTGATAAAGATGATATTCTCTTTTTGAACCGTTTTGCCGCTGTCGGTCTTGTGCCGGATTTGACCTTTTTGCTGGATTTGTCTCCCGAGGATGGTTTCGCAAGAACCCGCAAACGGAGTGAAACGGCAGGTCAGTTTGACCGCTTTGAAGCGGAAAAAATTGATTTCCACAGAACGGTCCGGCGTTCTTTCCTTGAATTGGCTGAGGCTGAACCGGAACGGATCAAAGTAATTGATGCCGCCCGGGATCAAAGAAGTGTTCACGAAGATATTGTCAGGATCATCAATGAGTTTATATAGTCAATACAGTTCTTTATATCCGGAACTTGTCAAGTGTCTGGGCAATGCAAGAAGTCACGGCAGATTTGCCCATGCTTTCCTTGTCTGTTCTCCCGACCCGGTTGTCCGCAAAGATTTTTCAATTGTGCTTGCTCAGATTGCGGGGTGTCCCGCGGCACTTGAAACAGGTGTTCCGGATACGGACTGTCCCTATTGCCGTAAAGTTGCTGACCAGAGTTATCCGGAACTGCACACGCTTTCTCCGGTCGGAAAAATGTATCAGATCAAGGTGGGCGACCGGGTGAATCCTGAACCCAATACGTTGAGGAATTTTATCTCAGCCTTTTACCTGACCGGTTCTTCTGTGTTTTCCCGTAAAATCGGTATGATTTTTGAAGCGGACAGAATGAATGATGAAGCGCAGAATGCCCTTTTGAAAACTCTTGAAGAACCGCCGCCGGAAACGACATTGATTCTGTCAACAGGTAATCCCGCTGCCTTGCTGCCGACGACGATATCCCGTTGTCAGCAGATACCGTTGCCCGGCAACTCCTGCCGATACGATTTTGCCGGAGCTGATGAGGTTTTCAAGGCAATGGAGTTTCTGTGTTTCGGCGGAAAAGGACTTATTGCCGCAGAACAGGCGGCTCAAACATTGATCCGTGTTGCCAACGGATTGGCGGATGCGGCGGAGAAAAAAATTACAGAGGAATACCACGATCAGCTTCTTGCTGCGGCAAGGGCGGAGGATCCGGCTTACGTTAAACGCCTTGAAGCGCGGATGGCAGATGCTTCTTATGGTGCCTATATGCGTGACCGCCGGGTGTTTCTGTCGGCAGTGGTAACATTCTGTCAGCAGTTGTTCCTGTTGTCAAGAGGAACGGATTTTTCTCTGCTGCCCAATCCTGAAGTTTTTGTTTCCGGAAAGCCTGAGCAAAATATTTCAGTTGCTTACGGAGATCGGATTCTCAAAGAGGCTGAGGATTTGATGATGACTTTGCGTTTTAATGTGCCGGAGGATTTGGCACTGCGGACTTTCGCAGTGAATCTGGCAATTTGATATTGTTTTACCTTATTTTAAAGAAAGGATTTTTATTATGGCAGATCTTACTTTGGTTGTGCTTGCGGCAGGAATGGGAAGCCGTTACGGCGGATTGAAACAGCTTGACCCCATGGGACCCAACGGCGAAACGATTATGGACTACTCCGTTTTTGATGCCGTCCGTGCCGGATTCAACCGTGTTGTATTTGTTATCCGCCGTGATTTTGAAGCTGAATTCAAAGAACGCATCGGTAAAAAATACGAGAAACTTTTGAAAGTGGATTATGCGTTTCAGCAGCTGGATGATTTGCCTGATGGTTTTACCGTTCCTGAAGGACGTGAAAAACCCTGGGGAACGGGACATGCTCTGCTTGCCGCCCGGAATATTCTGGATACGCCTTTTGCTGTTATCAATGCCGATGATTTTTACGGAGCCGACAGTTACAAACAGCTTGCCGGATATCTTTCAAATCCGCCGGAAAGCGGTCTTGTCCGCGGCGTGATTGCAACGTTTATTCTTTCAAATACTCTCAGTGAAAACGGTTCTGTTGCCCGTGGAATCTGCTCCGTTGACAATGACGGCTATCTCCGCAAAGTGACTGAGTTCACAAAAATCGTCAAAACTTCTTCAGGGGCCGCTGACCAAACGGATCCTGAAAATCCCACGCCTTTTACAGGAAACGAGCAGGTTTCCATGAATTCCTGGGGATTCATGCCTGAGTTTATCGGCAAATTGCAGGAACTTCTGATTGAGTTCCTCAAAGAGCGCGGAACTGAACTGAAAAGTGAATTTTATCTGCCCGGAGCTGTGGACACTTTGATTTCACGCAACGAGGCGGTTATTTCAGCCCGCAACAGCCGGGACAGCTGGTTCGGTGTGACCTATCGCGAAGACCGTCCGATGGTGCAGGAAAGTTTAGGCAAATTGGTTGAAGCTGGTTCTTATCCCTCGCCGCTGTTTGACCGGGAGGCGTAATTCATGCAATATAAAAAGAGTTTTTTGCGCGATTTAATGTATAAATTTGCCGTTTACGGCGATTTTCTGATTGCTACGCCGTTCGGAATGGGTAACGTCAACGATACTTTTCAGGTGACGTTTGATCAGGGCGGAGTCCGATTGCACTACATTCTGCAGCGTATCAACCGCAATGTTTTCCATAATCCTGTCGGCGTTATGGAAAATATTGATCGCGTAACATCGCACATTCTTAAAAAAGTGCGTACCGCCCGGATGGAGACTAAAAAAAGGACTCTCCGTCTGCTGCGTGATTATGACAATAAACCTTATGTGCAGGATGAAAACGGAGATTATTGGCGCGCTTATGTGTTTATTGAAAACGCCCGGGCATACGAGGTGCTTGAAACTCCGGAGCAGGCTTACCGTATTGCGATGGCTTTCGGAGAGTTTCAGAAACAGCTTGTCGATTTGCCCGGCGGTCGTTTGAATGAGACGATTCCCGATTTTCATAACACGCCCAAGCGATTTGAACGTCTGGAGGAGGCTGTCCGTGAAGATGTCTGCGGTCGTGCCGCTTCTGTCGCTGCTGAAATTGATTTTGCTCTTTCTCTGAAAGAAGAGGCAGGTACTCTGCTGCGCTTGAACGAATCCGGAGATATTCCCGAGCGTATCACGCACAATGATACCAAAAGCAATAATATTCTGATTGACGACCTTTCAGGGGAGGGCGTCTGTGTGCTTGACCTGGATACAGTCATGCCCGGACTTTCTCTCTACGATTTCGGAGATATGGTCAGAAGTGCCACCAACTCCGCCGGAGAAGATGAAGTTGATTGCGATAAGGTTTGGATGAGGTTTGACTTGTACGAGGCGCTCTATAAAGGATTTCTGACTGCCGCCGACGGTTTTATGACTTCGGCTGAAAAAGAAAATCTGCCTCTCGCCGGAAAAATCATCACCACAGAAATCGGTATCCGCTTCCTGACCGATTATCTTGAAGGCGATACTTATTTTAAAATCAGACGTCCTCAGCATAACATTGAACGTTGCCGTAATCAGTTTAAACTGGTCAGATCTATTTCTGAACAAATGCCGGAAATGATGAAACTTCTGAAACAGTAAAAGGATTTTTATGATAGATCTTGCCGCCGCCGCTGCCAGAGTAGAACGGGCTCTTCCTGTCGGGATTATTTCCCAACATGAGGATATTGATACCGTAAGAGAACAGATTGAGGAGCTTTCTGAACTTTTGAGTAACCTCAATATCGTTTCTCTCGAGCCTGAATTTGCCAAATTGCGCGGTGCAAGAGTCCGTTACCGTATCGGTGACGGGCGGGCGGAAGAGATCGCTCAGCTTGCTCAGGAATGTGAAGCTGATCTGATCGTCATAGATTCAGAATTAACTCCTTCGCAGCAGAGAAACTGGGAACGCCTGGCGAAGTGTCCGGTTATCAGCCGCGAGGAGGTGATTCTTGAAATTTTTGCTGCCCGGGCGCAGACCCGGGAGGCTGTTCTGCAGGTTGAATTGGCTCGGGCGCAATATGAACTGCCCCGGTTGACTGGAGCCTGGACTCACCTGTCACGCCAACGCGGCGGCGGTGCGACAAACCGCGGACAGGGTGAAGCGCAGATTGAGACTGACCGGCGGCTGTTGAAACACAAAATTCAGACGCTTACTGAAGAGTTGGAGCTTGTCCGCAAGCAGCGTTCCACGCGCAGAAAAGCACGTCAGCGCCGTCCGGTACCGCAGGGTGCGATTGTGGGGTACACCAATGTCGGCAAGTCAAGTTTGCTCAATGCTCTTTCCGGTTCCGATGTTCTGGTTAAAAATCAGCTTTTTGCGACGCTTGACCCCGTTGCCCGCCGTCTTGTGCTGCCCGGGAACATGGAGTTGGTTTTAACTGATACTGTGGGCTTTGTCAGAAAGTTGCCGCATGCTCTTGTTGAAGCATTCAAATCAACTCTTGAAGAGGCTGTACTTGCGGACTTTCTGCTGCTGGTACTGGATGTGTCCAGTTCCCGTCTGGATGCAGAATGGGAAACCACGCTCGGCGTTTTAAAAGAACTGGGCGCAGATGAGAAAAAAATTCAAATCATTTTTAATAAGATGGATAAAATTGATCCGGTTGCAGATGCTGTCACGCTTGCCCGTTTGCACGGTTTGTTCCCTGACGCGTTGTATATTTCTACTGTGACAGGGGAGGGACTGGATCTACTGAAAGCCAAATTACCGGAATTGATTGCCGGAAACCGGAAAGTCATGCATTTGCAGCTGCCGCCTTTCCGGTCAGACCTCGCCGCGCTTGCTCATGCCATCGGCGAGGTTTATGAAGAGGAATATGCTCCTGACGGAGTTCTTGATATTGTTGTTGCTGTTGAAGAAAAACATTTTCACAAATTTGCGGATTATCAGAAATGAAAAAATTGACATTGATTTTTATGGTGACAGTGTGCGCCTTTTTTCTGTACGCTGATGTTTCGCCCTGGGATGCCTGGCGTTTGGGATACACCTGCTTTGAGCAGGGTGAAGCCAGTCGGGACAGGGGGGAATATACTCAGGCATTGAAATCTTTTAAAGAGGCTCTTGAACATTATAACAGTGTCCGCCGCGCCCGTCCGGATTGGAATCAGCGGGTCATTGCCCGGAGAATTGCCGATTGTGAACGTGAGTGTGACCGGATGAAGCGGCTGCTGGGAGATTCTGAACCGACTCAGGAAGTGATGGCTGAAACAGGTGCATCTGCATTGCGTCCTGCCTCCAAAGAGGTTGCCCGCGATATGGAAGAACTCCGGAAGCAGTTGACCGAGGCAAAAGCGGAACTTGCGGCATTGCGGCAGAGTACCAGTGCTCAACGCAATTATGAAATGGAAATTACCCAGCTCTTGCGCGATCAACGGGTCGCCCGGGAGCGTTACAAACTGTTGGAACGGCGTTACCGTGACCTTGATCTTGCCTCCAGACAGCCGGATCGGCAGACTGAGGAACTCAAGGCTCAGTTATTGGAAGAAAAAATGCAGACTGAACAGCTGCGTAAGCAGATCGCCACGCTTGAACGCCGCCGTAAAGTTGATGAAGTTCGTTATCAGACTGTTGATACCCGCAGACGTACCATCGAAAAACAATTGAATGAAAAATTGGCTGAAATTGCACGTTTGACAAAAGAAACCATGACTTTGCGTTCTGCCGGAAATGCCGCCGCAGAAAGACAACAAAATCAAAATCAGCAGCTTGCGCAAATCAGAAAACTGCTGGTTGAGGCTGAAAAGGAAAAGGTTGATATTTCGCGGGAATTAAAGGAAGTCAGAGAAAAATTATCCAAATCCGGACAAAATGTAAAAACAGATCCCCGTTTGGAAAAAGAACTTAAACAGCAGATTGCCCGCAGTCAGCAGGTGCAGAAATCTTTACAGGAAAGGCTTGATAAAACTCTTGCTGATATGGAACAACTGAAAATCAAGTTGATACGTCTTCAGGTTGCTGAGGCCGCCAGACTGGATTTGGAAAAGAACTTTGCTGCTCAGAAAAATGATTTGAAATCTCTTGAAAGCAAACTTTCCGTTGAAAAAGCCAATGTTGTCCGTCTGCAGCGGCAGTTGGCTGCGCTTGATCTTGCATTGAAAGAAAAGGATAATCAGATAAAATTGAATGCCCGTCAGCGCGAAGATGAAAGCAAACGTTTCAAAAAAGAATTGGAGATTTTGAAAAAAGAACAGGATATTCCGCGTGATCAGCGTGTCGCCGCACTGGAAAAAGAGTTGGCAGCTTTAAGAGAAGTAAGCAAAAAATCAGAAGAAAAAGTACTTTCTCTGACCTATGAATACAAAAAAATAATTCTCGTAAAACAGCAGCTTGAAAAAGATTTGACCAATGCCAGGAAAATGTCGCTTACCGGTTCCGGAATTGCCGAAATTAAAAAAGAACGAGAGGCGGCTGCCCGGGCAAAACGATTGCTCGAAACAAATATTGCGGTATTGACGGCTCAGAACAGCAAATATACCGATCTTATCGCTGACCGGGAAGCGAAAATCAAGCTTCTTCAAGAGGCATTGAATAAAAAAGAACAGGAACTGAGCAAGGCATCATCCAATCTTGTTCTGGCGGATGAAAACCGCAAAATGAATGAGGAACTTAAAGCTTTGAAATACCGTCTTCAAAAGAAAGAGGGGGATTTCACCCGTTTAAATATTGATTTTGAAGCGTTGAAAAAACAGAATGAAGATTTCTTCAAAGCTGTTGCACAGCACAAAGCAGATAAAGATAAACTCGGTGCTGAAATCGTTTCCCTTAAAGCTGATCTTGAACGGGAACGCCGTTCTTCAGGTGCTTCTGCCGGAGAATTACAGCGGGCAAGAGAACTTAAAGTTGAAGTGGAACAGGATTTGAAAAATGCTCTTGACCGGGTTTCTCAGCTTGAGAAGCGTTTGAGCAACCGTGAGAGTGTTGATCTTCAGCATATGACAACTGCCAGAAAAGAACGGAAAACGTTATCTGATAAAATTGCTTCTCTGCAAAGTGAAAATATCCGTTTGAGGGCAGAAAATGATTCTTTCCGTCAGAGTGAAACAAAACAGAAAGAAGAATTGACCAAAATCAGAAGTGATCATACTGTGGTTGTTGCGGAGCGTGACCGTTTGTTGGAAGACCGCAAAAAACATCTGACCGCCATCGGCAAACTGGCGGGTGTTGAAAAGAATTTTGCCAAATTGAAAAAAGATTTTGCCGCTTTGCAGAATGAAAACAAAGAAAATAAAATTCTGGTTGAAGCCGCCAAACCTCGTGAAGCAGAGTTGGCTCAAATCAAACTCCGCCTGGCTGAATTGGATCAGCTTAAAGGACAGCTTTCCCGTGAACAGCGTTTGAATGAAGAATTGAAAATGTCCAACCGCCGTTTGGAAAAAGAACGGGGCAATGCCATTATTCTGCGGAGTCAGCTCAACAATGCCAACAAACGTATCGGAGAACTGGAACCGCTGATCAAAGAAATTGAGGTGTTGAAAAAACTCAACAGTGAATTGGCAGGTGCCAAAGATTTGGAAGCGGAACTTGTCCAGGCAAGGGCTAAACTTAACTCTTTTGAGTCTGTCCGTCTGGAACTGGATCACTCCAAGCAGAGAATCCGCAAACTTGAAATGGAAAAACTCGAAGCAGAACGGCAGGCGGCGCGTGCCAGAAATCTTGCCACGGGAACTCAACTTTTGACTGCTGAACTTGAAAGCGCCCGCAAGACTGCTGATGAAATGGCAAAAGACAAGGCATTGCGTGAAATGGAACTGGCGCGTATCCGGTCCAAATTGAACGAGATTCCCCGTCTTGAGGCGGAAATTGAAAGTTTGCGTTCCTCTAAAACGTCTGCAGGATCGAAAGACTCTGTTGAATATCAGCAGTTGAAACGCATTTCAGAAAAAATGCGTGTCATGTCTGAAAACCTGAACAGTCTTGAAAAAGAAACTGGTTTGCTTCAGCAGGAATTGAAAGCATTGCGTGGTGAAAATGCTCAATTGCGTTTGAGAGCTGCTGAAACGATCCGCTTAAAAGATGTTATAACAAGGCTTTCTGAAGTCAATAAAAATTCCGGAAATCTGACGGCTGATCAGAAACAGCTTTTTGCCCTGAAACAGAAAATTGCTGTTCTTGAGGCTGATTCTGCAGCTTTGCAGAAAGCCCGGAGCGATCAGGAAAAAGAATTGAAATCAAGTGCTGTTTTAAAAGAACAGCTTGCCTCCTTGCGCAGAGAGGCTGCTCAGGTGAAACACCTCCAGTCCGAAAATGTCATGCTGAAAAAACAGAACGACCGTCTTGCTGAATTGGATGAAACGAAGAAACAGCTTGCTCTGGTGAAACTGGAAATCTTACGTTTAAAGAGTCAGGCAGAGACAGCGGAACGTCTTCAGAAACAACTGCTGCGTGCTGAAACTGCTTCCGCAGAAAAGCAGGCTGAACTTGACCGCAGTCAACGACAGTTGGCAGCGGCAGCTGAGTTGAAAAAACAGTTTCTTGCCCAGAAACAGGAAAACTCCAATGTGCAAATCGAACTTGCGCGTATGCGTTCTGAAAACGAAAATATCAAACTTCAGCTTCTGCGTTTTGATGCTTTGAAGCGGGAACTTGAAAATCAGAAACGCCTGACTGCCCAACTTGCGGATGCCAAAGGACTTGAGAAAGATTTGGCACAGGCGAAACTTAAACTTGCAGAGTTTGAGCAGATCAAAAATGAACTTGCCCGTGTGACCAGATACAACAACGAATTGACTGCAATCCGTCAGCGTCTTGAAAGCGAACTTGCCGCCCGCCCGACGGCAGAAGACCGTTTGAGAGATCAGTTGGATATGATTTCCACCCGTCCGACGGGAAAACCCGGAGATTTTATTGCTTCCGGTAAGATCGCAGAAGCTGACGGCAGTGTTGAACTTGCCATCTGGAATTATGAACAGGCTTTGAAAATTGAACGGAATAACGCTCAAGCCTCCGGCAGATTGGGCAATATTATGCTGGAACGGGCTAATTATCAGAGAGCTGTTGAGTTGTTGTCCAATGCCCGGGCTGTCGATCCCGGTAATGTTGAACTGGCTTGTGCCGCTGCGCGCGCGTATATCGGACTTAAACGGTATGGAAATGCGTTGGCTGTTTTGGTCCCCCTTGCTCAACGCAGAGGAGATGATTATCTTGTTCAGATGCTTCTTGGTAAAGCCCTTGCCGGTTCCGGAGATAAAAAACAGGCAGAAATTCGTATGAAAATGGCCATCCGTAAAGCCCCTGCTGATGCATTTGCGCCACGGATCGAGTTTGCAAAATTCCTGGTTGAGTCTGATGTCCGCCGTCTGGATGAGGCGGCACGGATTTATGAATCCGCCAGAGTTGCCGGTGCTGCGCCGGATATTGATCTTGAACCCAAACTCGGCAGCCGTCTGGATGAACGCCGTGAGGTTTCAGGATTCCTCGCCAATGCCGCAAGAGAAGCTGAGAAAAACGGTGATTGGAAAACTGCCGGATGGTATTACAAACAGTTGGTTGAACTTGGCAGAGATAAAGAACGCTATCTGATCCGTCAGGCATTTGCTCTCTATAAAAACGGTAATTCCTCTCAAGCGCTTGAACTGTTGACTTTTAACAGAACAACAGCGCTCGGAACGCTTTTGACTGCGATGATCCAGCTTGCCGGAAAAGAATATCCTGCGATGCTTGGTTCTGCGCGCAAAGCCGTCGCCCTCAACGGCGGAAAACCCGTTCTGATTCCCGCAGACTGGAGTGCTTTTGCTGTGGAGTTCGAGTCTTTGAGAAGAAGACACCCCGCAGAAATGGCTGATGCCGTCAGAAGAGCATTCCGAATCAGATAAATCATTTGCAAGCATAAAAAAAAGCCCTGTTCCATGTTTTATACGGAGCAGGGCAGGGAAAATACTTTTTTTTAACGTTTGAAGTCAGCATCCACCTTCTCTTTGAAAGAGCTGTCGGTCAGATACTGAATAGCGATATTGGCCATTGCCGCAGCGGCGGTCATGGCGTTGTCAAACGCAAAATCACTGCCGCTGGCAATTCTGAATGCGTCTGAATGACAGGCGATCTCATGATCGGTTACAGGAAAGTAAGGATGGATTCCCGGAACACTTTGGGAGACATTTCCAAAATCCGAAGACCCTCTGCCGCCCCGTGCGGGGAGAACGTAATTCATGCCCAATCGGGAAATACTTTCAATGTAAAGTTTATTGAGTGCCGCATTGGGTTTTCTTGCCATATAAGGAATATTGAATGGGATTATTTCTGCCGTTGCCCCGGTCATCAGTTCAGCACCGTGAACGATATCTTTGAAGCGTTTTTCCATTTTTTCGATCCATTCCTGACTGGTGGAGCGCAGGAAGAAACGGCACGCCGCCCTGGCAGGGGTGATGTTCGGTGCTTCACCGCCGTCGGTAATGATTCCGTGCATTCTGGAGTCTTCAGGGAGCTGTTCGCGGTAGGCGTTGACTCCGGCAAAAAGCAGATTGACGGCTGCCAGAGCGTTGATTCCCAGTTCCGGAGCCCCGGCTGCATGAGAGGCTTTCCCGTGAAAAATCACATCAAAGCGGGTGATGGCACTTGAGCCGGTATCCGGGGTGGCCCGGTAGGAGGGGTGAACCATCATGGCGGCATCCACACCGTCAAGACAGCCCTTGTTTATCATTTTTATTTTTCCGCCGCCGGATTCTTCTGCCGGGGAGCCGAGCAGAATGATTTTTCCGGGGAGATTGTTTTCAGAGAGGATTTTTGCGGCTGCACAGAATGCCGCAAGGGCAGAAGCGCAGATGAGATTGTGACCGCAGCCGTGGCCGACGTCGGGAAGAGCATCAAATTCAGCAAAGATGGCAAAAGTCGGTTTCCCGGTTCCGTACTCTGCCTTGAATGCGGTTGCTATGCCGCCGTAATTTGTTTCAGGAGTAAAGTTCTGTTCTTTCAGAAATTCCACAGCTTGTTCAACAGCGAAGAATTCTTTGTAAGCCAGTTCGGGGTTGTTCCAGATTGCATCAGAGAGACATCGCAGTCGTTTTTTGATGCCTCCGATGTGTGCCGTCAAATTTTCAAGGCAGTCCATTTTTTGTAAACCTTTCGTTAATTTTGATTGAGAGGGTGTCTCTTTTATACTATATCATGGAAATATGTTTTTTCAATAACGGAAAAGTATGTAAAAAAATAAAAAAATTAGTTGAGGCTAAATTGAAAAACGGGCAAAGTAAAGGTATATTATAAAAAAGTACAATAAGAAAAAAGTTTTGTCTTTTTATCTGAAAAGTTAGGCAAGACTAAAAAAACGAGGGATCATATGGGAGATTTATCCAAAAAAGCCTCCGCTGCGGAAGGCAATACAGAAAAGAACAGCGAATTGACTTTGGCTGAACTGCCGGTCGGAACCACTGCAACCATTGTCAAAGTTTTGCCCGGAACCCGGGGACGGAAAAAATTTGCCGATGTCGGTTTGGTTGCCGGTACTGAACTTTTAATTGAAGCTCATGCGCCTTTCGGCGGTTTGATTCGCGTAAAAGTGATGGAAACCAGTATGGCTCTGCATCGGGACGATGCCGCCAATATCGTTATTCAGCCGGAGGGGGAGTCCGATAAATGAAAAAAAACTTCAGAATCGCTCTTGCCGGTAATCCGAACTGCGGAAAAACCAGCATATTCAATATGCTGACGGGAGCAAGACAGCACGTCGGCAATTATCCCGGCGTGACTGTTGAGAGTAAATCCGGACATTTTACTCTGGGCGATATGGAAATTGAACTGATTGACCTGCCCGGTGTTTATTCTCTTTCTTCATCTTCCCCTGAAGAGGAGGTCGTTTTTCAGGAGTTGACCAAGCCCGGCATTGATTTGATTCTCAATGTCGTGGATTCAACAATCCCCCGCCGCAGTCTTTATCTGACCACGCAGCTGGCGGAACTGCATATTCCCATGTTTCTGGCATTCAATATGAGTGATGATGCCAAGAAAAAAGGATTTAAATTTGACATTGCCAAGCTGGAAAAATATTTCGGCTCTCCGGTTGTTCAAACTGTCGGCAGCCGTTCCGGCGGCATCCGTCCTCTGCTTGACCGGTTGGCAAAAACGCTGACTGAACTTGAAGATCACGGCGTTCCGATGCTCACTTACGGTGCGGATATCGACGATGCCATCAATGCTGTTTCTGAAAAAATTGATGCTGTTTCCTGTGCGCGTTACGCCCATGTGCCTGCACGCTTTTTTGCCGTGAAACTGCTTGAACATGACAACTGTGTCATGAATATTCCTGAGTTTAAATGTGTCCACGGAGAAGTTGAAGAGCAGATTAAGCACCTGTGGGATAAACACGCCATCAATGCCGATACCTTTATGGCAGACTGCCGTTACGCCATGCTTGCCGGTGCCTGCCGCGATGCGATTTCAATGACTCAGGAAAGACGCCGTGAAATTTCTGATAAGATCGACATTGTTGTCACCAATAAATTTCTGGGACTTCCTCTCTTTCTGCTCATTATTTATCTGACTTTTTATTTTACATTCACCTGTGCGGAACCCTTGATGGGCTGGATTGAAAGTTTCTTCAGCTGGCTGGCGGATTTTATCAAATCCCTGTGGTCTCCTGAGCAACTGCCGCTTTTGCGGAGTCTCGTTACCGACGGCATTATTGCCGGTGTCGGCGGCGTGATTGTTTTTCTGCCGAACATTCTGTTTCTCTTCTTTGCCATCGCTATTTTAGAGGACTCCGGTTACATGGCGCGGGCGGCATTTGTCATGGATGGCATTATGCGCAAATTCGGCTTGCAGGGACGTTCCTTTGTGCCGCTTGTGCTGGGATTCGGCTGCACTGTTCCGGCAATCATGGCGACAAGGACGATTGAATCCTACCGCGACCGTGCCGTGACGATTATGGTTCTGCCGCTGATGAGCTGCGGAGCGCGTTTGCCGATTTATGCCCTGATTATTCCTGCGTTTTTTGCTCAGAAGTATCAGGCAACGGTCATGTGGAGTATTTATCTTATCGGTGTTATTTTTGCCCTTGTTGCGGCAAAATTGATGAAAAACACTCTGTTCAAAGGCGAGGGCGAGGTTTACCTGATGGAACTGCCGCCCTATCGTCTGCCGACGGTAAAAAGTCTTATGCTTCACATGTGGGACCGGGGCAGAATGTATCTGCACAAAGCCGGAACGATTATTCTGCTGACGAGTATCATCCTCTTTATCTGCAATACGTTCCCTGTCAAAAAGAATTTTTCACAGGATTATGAAGCAAAAATCACTCAAATTCAAAACAGCAAAGAGAGCAAAGAAATAATAGAAGAAAAAGTTTCCTCTCTGGAAAATGCCCGTCAGGCGGAGTTGATGGCATACACGCTTTCGGGCAGAATCGGACGTGCGCTTGAACCGGTGTTCCGCCCGATCGGATTTGACTGGAAAGTTACGACAGCCTGTATTGCTGCGCTGGCGGCAAAAGAAATTTTTGTCACCCAGCTGGGCATTTTGTATGCTGAGGGTGAAACGGATGAAAATTCAGTTCCGCTCAGGCGGCATCTTGTGCAAAATTATACGCCGCTTCAGGGATTCTGTATCATGCTGTTCTGTCTGCTTTCCATTCCCTGCCTGGCAACTCTTGCCATCACCCGGAGAGAATTGAATTCCTGGAAAATGACAATTTGTGAGGGCGCGGGCTTGTTCTGTCTTGCCTATGTGACCACATTCATTGTCTATCAGGCGGGCTTGTTTTTGAAAATAGGAACCAGTTTTCTGATGTGACGGGGCGTGAATATGGATACCGGAACGCTTAAAATCTATTTTGCAGGCGACTTGTTTGATGCCAAGGATCTCGGCGGAAACCTGCTTCTTGCCGGAAAAATTGAAGAATATTCCGGAGGACGTTATCAGGTCATGCTGCCGCAAAACGGTGAATGTGAGGTGCTTGAACGCACCTCTCAAAGCATCCGTGATGCAGATTTTGAACTGCTTTACAACTGCGATGTCATCGTTGCCAACTTTGACGGAACTGATCTGGATTCCGGAACGGTCGTTGAATTCTGTTTTGCCAAGATGGTGGATATGCCTGCTGTTCTTTTAAGAACGGATTTCCGCGACAGCGGAGATCACACGCTGCCCGACGGCGAACCCTGGAATCTGATGTGTTCCCATTATCCGAGAACTGAAGTTCTGCATATCAACGCCATGATGCGCTATCACGATTGCCGCAGAGAAAGTTCCGGCTCCTGTGATTTGCTGAACCGTTTTTATTCCGGAATCGCCGCCGACGTTGTGCAGGCTCTGGATGATGTTGTTTCCCGGAAATCCTGGCTGAAAAAAGAACAAGTTTTCACCCAATACCAAATGGCAGTTAAAAGTGTCGGCGGAACGCTGGAAACGGTATTCTCCGATGATAAAATTAAAAAAATTACTGATGCTAAAATTGCATCCAATCTTTTCAGTTGATTAGAAAAAGGAGTTTTTTATGCGTACTCATGCAATGGGAGAAATGACCGTCAAAGAAATCCGCGAATATTTGAAGAGCAATAAAACGATTATTGTGCCTTATGGTGTTGTTGAACAGCACGGTTATCATTTGCCGGTAAGTATGGATATTCATAATGCCGAAGTGCAGTCGTATTGTCTGGCTGAAAAGCTTGACTGTATCGTGGCTCCTCCGTTGAATTACTGTTTTTCCGGCGGACAACTTCCCGGTACGATCAATGTTCGTCCAACGACATTCTGTGCCATGATGTGCGATATTGTGGAGTCTCTGGCATCTCAGGGGTTCGAAAACATTCTCATCTATCCCGGACATGGCGGTTCAGAAAGTCTTGCTCAGTTAAAAGAGGCATTGCGTATCCTCAAGTGGCTGAATAACTCACTGGAACATGTTATGATTATGATTCTGCGTCGGGGCGATCATTGGCGACGTCCGGCAGAACCGGGTGTCAGCGGGTATGATTTTCATGCCGGAGATGCAGAAACATCTCTCATGCTTGCTTACAGAAAAGAGCTGGTTCAGCTGGATCAGTTGGAAATGGACGAACCGGCTCTTGCCGAGAGAATGAGGCACGATCAGGATGCTTATCAACTCTGCACCTCTTTGAGCGGACAACCGCAGGAGATTCCGACCACCCGTCAACGTCCTGAAATCAAAGTCGGCGTGATGGGATATCCTGAACTTGCCACTGCTGAACGCGGTGTCGAAAATGTCGAAAAAGGCATCAGTCTTATGGCTGAAATGGTCAAAAAGGCCATTTCTCAAGCTGATGAAAACCGCAAAAACGGCAAGCGTATAGAAGTGAAATCTCCTGTACTTGTCGTTGAAGAAGGCTCTTCTGCGGTTGCAATAAAAGCCTGACAGGGTCAGGAATTCATTATTTCAGCTAAGTTGCCGACGGCAAATTCTTTAGAAATCAGGCAGTATTTGCGGTAGAGAATATCGTAAACTGCCTGATTTTTTGTGTCGGGAGAATAGCTTAATTCTTTGAAGCGGCACATGATTTTCTGTCCCTCTTCAATTGATTTGACCGCTTTCCCGGCGGCGGCACCGCAGAGGGCGGCTCCGAGGGCGCAGGTTTCCCGGCTTGCGGGGAGCAGCATTTTGCGGTTGAGGATATCCGCATAAATCTGCATCAACAGAGGACTCTTTTCGGGAATTCCTCCGCCGCAGATGATTTCACTGATTTCAAATCCAGACTCAGCAAGGATATCAAGCACTTGTCTTACGCCGAAAGCCGTTGCCTCCAGCCAGGCACGGTACATTTCAGCGAGCGTGGTGTGTAAAGTCATGCCGACCATAATACCTTTGAGTTTCTCATTGGCATAGGGATTGCGGTTGCCGTTGAGCCAGTCAATCGCAATCACGCTGTTGGGGGAGGGGACAAGAGTTGCCGCTTCTTTTTCAAGTTTGCGCAAATCGTTCTCTTTGCCGACCGTTGCCGCCTGCCAGTAGAAACTGTCTCCGACAGCGGCGTGTCCGCCCTCAATGCCGTAAAGTCCGGGCAGAACGGAGTGTTTGGCGATTCCGCTGATACCTTTGATCTGCGGGACTTTTTCAGGAAAAGCCGCCGCCGTGATATCACAGGTCGATGTACCGATGATACAGACCATCTTTCCGGGAGCTGCGCCGGAACCGACGGCGCCGGAATGGGCGTCGATCATACCCGCTGCCAGAGGTGTGCCTGCGGCAAGGGAAAGTTTTTCAGCCCATTCTTTTGAAAGATATCCGGCAATTTCATTTCCCGCATACGTTTTCTTGTAGAGCCGCTGCCGTAATTTTGCAAGTTCAGGGTCAAGAAGAGTTAAAAAATCTTCATCGGGAAGTCCGCCCCACTCTTCAGCGTACATCGCCTTGTGTCCGGCGGCACCGGCTGAACAGCGGATTTCTTTGTAATCGTCAAGTCCCGCCAGCAGTGCCGGAATAAAATCACAGAGTTCGACCCAGGCGTAGGCGGCATCAAAAACTTTTTTGTCGCAGTGCAGGGCGTGGAACGTTTTGGACCAGAACCACTCCGACGAATAACTGCCGCCGCAGCGGTCAAGATATTCCGGATGAAGTTTTTTTGCAAGAGAAGTGATTTCTGCGGCTTCATCCAGAGAGGTGTGATCTTTCCACATCCACGCAAAGGCATTGAGATTGCCATTGAACTGCTCCTGACATGAGAGCAGCTGCATATTTTCCGTAACGGGAATGATGGTGGCAGACGTTGCATCCACACCGATACCGGCAAGTTTTTCTGCGCTGAAAGAGTTATCCGCTTCTTTTGCAAGGACGACCGCCTTGCGGATACTTTCTGTCATAGCAGAGATATAGGCTTCCGGGTCCTGCCGTGCCAGACGGGGATCTTCGGGATCAAGACAGACGCCCATGGTTCCACAGGGATAATCTGTGCTGAAACTTGATAATTCTGTTCCTTTTTCCAAATCAATAATCAACGCTCTGACGGCGGTACTGCCGAAATCCAATCCGAGAGAATACATGTTTTTACTCCTTCGTAATTTATTCAAATCAATATTCCGTATACTGTACAACCGATTGACGGAAATTTCAAATGGCGATTGGCCGGGGAGAAAATTTTTTGTCAAATAACGGAAAATCCTGTGTTTTGTGCAAAAAAAACTTGTTTTTTTATTTTTAATATCTATATTATACTTACAGATGTGTAAATCCAATATTAAACAACCCTGAAAAAATGGAGTTTTTACTATGAAAAAGATGAAAGTGATGTTCGGTTTTGATATGGAAACCGATATCGGCAGCTGGACCAGTCTCTATGAAGGCTTCAAACCCGGAACTGAAAATATCCTGTCTGTGCTGGATAAACATGGTATCAAAGCCACGTTCTTCTTTACCGGAGATGCCATCAAGAACAACGCTGATGTTGCCAAAAAACTGATTGCCGAAGGTCATGAAGTCGGCGCGCACTCCCTTTTCCACGAGACTGTCGGTGATGCTCTGTTTGAAGTGCCCGGCGTTTATCCTGTTCTGGAAAGCGAAGTTGAAAACCGTCTGACCATCAATACTCAGATGATCGAAGATATCACCGGAGTCCGTCCGATTTCTTTCCGCTGCCCCCGTCTCTGGGGTTCCACCGCGGTTGTCAACGCTCTGGAAAAACTGGGCTATGTTGCCGATGCGACTTACCCCATGTACTTCTACCGTGACCGTATTTCCCCCTATCATCCCTCCAAAGATGACTGGACCAAAGACGGCGATATGAAGATCGTTGAGATTCCGAACTTTGCCAACTTGTCTCTGCCCTCCAACGACCAGTACGGTCGCGATCTGGATCAGTGGCCCCGCTGGAGAACTGAAAGCGCCGCCGCTGTCTGCAAAGACATCGAAGGCTATGTCAAATATTGCGAAGATAAGAACGCTGAACCGTTCCTCTGTTTCTACATGCACCCCTGGGAATTTTCTCCCATGCCGGAAGGTTTGATTTACTCCGGAGAAGGTGCCGTGCTGCCTGATCCCTTCATCATCAAGAACTGCGGACAGTATGCCACCGAACAGTTTGACGTGCTGATTTCCATGCTCAAAGACATGGGCGCCGAGTTCTTCATGGCAAAAGACGTTGCAAAAATGTACTGAGCTTAAAAAAAGGAATTTTTACGCATGGCATATTTGATCAAATCTGAGAGTGAAGCCCGTCTGGAAAAGGTTCGCGGTATTCTTGAAGCAAAGAATCTTGACCTTGCTCTGGTTTATTATGATGAGTTCAATATCGGCAACGGCTGGTATCTGACCGGCTGGTGTCCCCAGTTTGAATCCGGTGCCGTTCTGGTGCCGCGCAAAGGTACGCCGATGATCCTCGGCGGTCCTGAGAGCGAACCCTTTGCCAAGTTGGACAGTGCCATTACTGAAACCCGTAACTTCCCGGTGTTCATGGTTCCCGATGAAGAGTATCCGGCGGCGACCATCATTGACTTCCCCAAACTGTTTGCGGGACTCAATGCCACGCTCGGCAAAGTGACCCGCATCGGTCTTGTCGGCGCAGACAAGATGCCTCAGGGCTGTTACAGCGCTCTGTGCGAAGGTTTTGCCGGTGTTGAAATGGTTGACATTACCGGTGATTACCTGCGTCTGCGTTATTATAAGTCCGCCTGGGAAATCGAGCAGATCAAGGCAGCGTTTAAACTGGCTGATGCTTCTTATGATGCCATGAAAGAGCAGATCAAAGTCGGCAACACTGAAATCCAGGTCGCCGCCGCCGGAGAATATGCCGCCCGTTCACGCGGAGCATCCAACTTCGGATTTACCGCCATTGTCGGTTCCGGAGAGCGTTCCAACGCTGTTGTTCCCACTGCCTCCTCAAAGGCGATGGTTGACGGCGAAACCGTCATGATCGGACTGTCACCCAAAGTCAACGGCTACGCCAGCGCTGTTGGCGATTACCTGCCTGTGAACGGCGTTTACACCGACCGTCAGAAAGAGTGCCTGCGTATGCTGCGTGAAGCCTTTGTCATGACAAAGAAAATGCTCGTTCCCGGCAAGACCGGACGTGAAATCGACGCTCCCGCCCGCGCCTATTTTGAAGAAAAAGGCATGAGCAAATATCTGGTCTGCCCCTTCGTCCACACCATCGGTATTCACGAAGCAGAAGCTCCTTTCTTCGGACCGAACTCCGATGATGTATTGACTGAAGGCATGACTGTCTGCGTTGATGTTTCTTTCTTCGGACATCCCGAATTCCACGGCAGCCGCATTGAGACCGGTTACGTCATCACCAAAGACGGCGCAATTCCGCTCAGTGAGAAAATGGATGCCATCCACAGCAATCTTGATTTCTGATAATCCTGATTGAATCAAAATAAAAGATTTGCCGGAAGAGTCTTGAATTTTTCCGGCAATTTTTTTTGTTTGGGATGACAAAGAACTGAAACTGGTCAGTTGGCACAATGCCAGTGATGACTACGGCAACGATGAATGGAGTCTGAAATAAAAAAAGGTCTTTCTGCAGGCACCCTCAATCGTGAGGTTCCGCACACACTCAGAAAGACTAATGGTAATGTATCACCACTTTTTTGAAAAGTCAAATTTTTTGTCTGAGAGAGTCAACCATAGGCTACGGAAGACAAGCCCCGACTCTGTCAGGGAGCAGCGCGTTTAATAAACGGACAGACCGGGGGCGTGGAGACGGAAAATTTCTCTTGCCTGCTTAACTTCAAAGGGGGCAGGGGGGCGGATGGATTCCAGAGGGTCGGCAAGATTCAATTGCTGCCACTTGTGTGCGCCCATTTTGTGATAAGGGAGCAGCTCCACGCGTTCAATGCACTTGTACTTTGAGAGATATTCCGCAAGTAAAGTCAAATGTTCCTGATTGAGCGTGTAACCGGGAACAAGCACATGACGTATCCAAATCCGTTTGTTGACGGATTCACAGTAATCAAGAGTTGCCAGCGTGTTGGCGTTATCCTGACCGGTCAAATCTTTGCATAAGTTGGAATCCAAAGATTTGATATCCAATAACAGCATATCCGCGGCATCTATTACTTCTCTGCTGTGTGTCAACGGCAGGCTGCCTGCTGTATCAAGGGCGGTGTGGAAATTCTCTTTTTTGCAGGAAGAGAGTAACGCAAGGGCAAAGTCTCTTTGTAAAAGAGGTTCTCCGCCGGAGAGCGTAACGCCGCCGGTGCGTAAAAAACTGCGGCACGAGGTTATTCTGGGAAGAATTTCCTCCACGCTCATCTCTTTGCCTGAAGATATATCCCAGGTATCTGGATTGTGACAGAATTTACAGCGCAGAGGACAGCCCTGCAAAAAGATAACATACCTTATACCGGGACCGTCCAGAGTTCCGAAACTTTCAAAAGAGTGAATTCTGCCGCGCAGGGACATTGTTACATCTTGGAGTGGAATGTTCGGTTTACCACATCCATCTGCTGCTCTTTTGTGAGCTTGATGAAGTTCACGGCATAACCTGATACGCGGATTGTCAGCTGCGGATATTTTTCGGGATGTTCCATTGCATCCAGCAGCATTGCACGATCAAGCACGTTCACATTGAGGTGATGTGCTTTTTTAGCAAAGTATCCGTCAAGCAGTCCGACGAGGTTGCTGATTTTATCTTCATTTGTTCTGCCCAGCGTATCCGGAACAATACTGAAAGTACAGCTGATTCCGTCTTCAGCATAATCGTAAGGCAGTTTTGCCACAGAAGAGAGCGAGGCAACGGCGCCGTTGACATCGCGTCCGTGCATGGGATTGGCTCCCGGAGCAAAGGGTTCGCCCGCTTTTCTGCCGTCGGGCGTGGAGGCGGTCTTTTTGCCGTACATGACATTACTGGTGATCGTCAGGATCGACATGGTCGGACGTGACTTTCTGTATGCGTAATGACTTGCCAGTTTCTTCTGAAAGTTTTTAACGATATCAACAGCGATTTGATCTACACGGTCATCGTTGTTGCCGAATTTCGGGAAATCGCCTTCGGTAATAAAGTCATAAGCCAGACCGTCAGCGTTGACGACCGGTTTGACTTTGGCGTATTTGATTGCAGAAAGACTGTCTGCCAGAACTGACAATCCGGCGATTCCGCCCGCCATTGTCCGGACGATTTCTTCGTCGTGCAGAGCCATTTCAATACGTTCATAACAGTATTTGTCATGCATGTAATGAATGATGTTGAGCGTGTTGATATAAAGTTTGGCAAGCCAGTCGGTTATCTGTTCATAGTTGCGGCAGACTTCATCGTAATCAAGATATTCATCGTTTGCAAGAACGCGGATGGCAGGTCCGATTTGTTCGTTTCCTGTCTTGACGTCTTTTCCGCCGTTGATGGCAAAGAGAAGAGCCTTTGCCAGATTGCATCTTGCTCCGAAAAACTGCATTTGTTTGCCGATTTTCATAGCAGAAACACAACAGGCTATACCGTAGTCGTCTCCAAACTTGACCTGCATGATATCATCGTTTTCGTACTGGATGGAAGAGGTCTTGACTGAGATTTCCGCACAGTAACGCTTGAAGTTATCAGGAAGTCTTTCACTCCACAAAACCGTGAGGTTCGGTTCGGGGGCAGGTCCCAGATTGATCAACGTGTGCAGAAAACGGTAACTCATTTTTGTTACCATGTGTCTGCCGTCAAGTGACATGCCGCCGATGGATTCTGTAACCCAGGTGGGATCGCCGCTGAAAAGTTCATCATAGGCGGGGATTCGCAGAAAACGGACGATCCGCAGCTTCATGATAAAGTGATCTATGATTTCCTGGATCTCTGCTTCGGTATATCTGCCTTCAGCCAGGTCTTTTTCAGCGTAAATATCAAGGAAAGTTGAGGTTCTGCCGATGGACATTGCCGCACCGTTCTGTTCCTTGACTGCCGCCAGATAACCGAAATAGAGCCACTGGACTGCCTCTTTGGTATCCTGTGCAGGGCGGGAGATATCAAATCCGTATTTTGCCGCCATGCTCTTGAGTTCTCCGAGTGCCTTGATCTGTTCGGCAATTTCTTCACGTCTGCGGATAAGATCAGAATCCATGACGTCGCCGAGCATGCGGCGTTTGGCCTCTTTTTTCTGTTCAATCAGAAAGTCCACGCCGTAGAGCGCGACCCGACGGTAGTCGCCGATGATTCTGCCGCGGCAGTAGGAATCAGGAAGTCCGGTAATGATTCCGGCATGTCTTGCCTGTTTCATTTCTTCTGTATAAACTTCAAAAACACCGTCGTTATGGGTCTTTCGGTATTTGAAAACGTGTTCAACCATTGGGTCCATGGTTTTACCGTAGGCTTCAAGTTCCGTGTAAATCTGACGGATTCCGCCGAAAGGCATGATGGCACGTTTGAGAGGTTCATCCGTCTGAAGTCCGACAATCTGTTCCAGATCGCGGTTGATGTAACCGGGGGCGTGGGAGTCTATTGTGGAAATCGTTTTTTCGTCAATATCATAGACGCCCTTGCGTTGGCGTTCAATTTTCATCTGCTCAGAGAGCTGATTCCACAACTTGACTGTCCGCTCTGTCGGAGCTGCCAGAAATGAGCTGTCTCCGTCATAGGGCGTGTAATTATTTTGAATAAAATCACGGACGTTGATTTCGCCGGACCATAAACCATTTTTTTTTGTCATAGACGTTTTTCCTGTTTAGTATAATTTATTCATAGGATAATATAACATACATTGTCTGTTAGTCAACAAAAAAACTGAGACCATCCTGAATTTTTACGGAAAATTTTTTCTCCGTCTTGATTTTTTTGAACAGACAGATTATAGTATGCCGTCTCTCAAAAAAATTTTTCGAAAAATCAGGAGTTCATCATGTTGAAATCATATTCCGGAGCTTTTATTGCATGGGTCAGAGAATTGCCGGGACAGTTGGGAAAAATGGTTTGTTATCGCAGAGATGGCAAATTTTACCCTGAGTTGTGGATTTGTATTTTAATTGCTCTGCTGGTTATTCCTGCTGGAAAATATTGTCCTGTCGAATACGGCTATGAAAACGGTGTTGTTGAAAATACGCAGATGGTGCTGTTGTTTACCGGAATGGTGCTGTGCTGGTTTGCAAAGAAAAACCGGGCGTTTTTCCGTTTGCTGTCGGCATTTATTTTTATTCTCATTCTGCGCGAAACCAACTTCGGCAAAACGGTGTTTTATCCGGACCCGGAGGTTCCGAATAAGTTTCTTAAATGGAAAGATATCCCCTATGCGCCCTATGTGGATCCTGTGATGATTCTTTATGTGATTGCTATGGCGGTTTATTTTTTCAGAAAAAAACTGTATTTGCCGATTGCCGGATTCGTGAAAGATGGAAAATTTCCTGTGTGGCATTTTGCTTTTATGGCGGCTTCGGTGATTGCCGGCAGTCTTGTTGACAAACTTTGCCATAATTTTGTGGCTGAAGAAATGGTTGAACTTGTTTTTTATACGGCTTTCGTATGCGCCTGCTGGCGGGCGGGAATAAAGTCCTGTCCATGGATTCCGGATATGGAAAAGTAATTACTGCAAAAAAAATCTGCTGCAATGAATGTAAATTGCAGCAGATTTTTTTTGCTCTGATATGGACTGTCAGAACATTGTTTCAACAGCTGTTTTCAGGAGTCCGGTGTCAAACAAGAGTTCCAGAATGTTGTAACGTTTGCGGATAAGCTGGGCGGTGAAGATACCGTGAATGAACTGTTCTCTGCCCAAACCGATTTCTTCGGGCTGAATGGGACAGTTGGCTTTTTTCAGGCTGTCAACCAATGCCTGCTGATTGCCCAGTTGCGCTTTTACTTTTTCCTGAAGTTCAGTCCAGACGGCGTAAATAGCTTCCCGGCGTTTCAAAGCATCCGCAGGAGCAAGGAACTTTTCTTTTGCAAATGCTGCCGGAGCATCTCCGTAACACTCAAGTTTCAGAAGTTCATTGACTTCCTGATCGCGCTCTTCCCATGTCTGCGGGGCAGCCGCAAGTTCTTTTGCCTTTTCTACATCAAGATCAAGGAAATACTGCATGAGTTTGAGCGTAACAACGGTTCCGACGGAAACTTTGAAACCGTGAGAAACTTCTTCTCCGTTGAACAGCAGCCCTTCCATTTCCCAAACGTGGCTGAAAAGATGTTCAGAACCTGAGGCGGGACGCGAGTCATGATGCATCTGCATTGCGTATCCCGTTGCCGCAAGTCCCATAAAAACAGCCATAAGATCATTGGCGTCGGCAAGCCAGGCGTGCAAATCTTTCTGCACAACATCCCATGTTGCGGGGACGATCGGGTCCTGTTTGAGGATATCGGCGATGATCCAGTCAGCTCCGGCGACAATTTTTGCCGCTAAATCTGCGTATCCGGCGGCGGCCATTTCAGCGGGCGCCGTAAAGAGAACTTCCTTGTCTGCCACCACAGCCATCGGTGCGGGGCAGGGGACGGTTTTCTTTGAACCGTAAACGGACATCGCTGAACCTTTGGAGGTATATCCGTCAACCGAAGGAGCCGTCGGCACACAGCAGTAACCGACATTTTTGATACCGGCGGCTGTTTTTACCAGATCGTTGATGACGCCGGAACCGACGGCAACAGGAACAAAGTTTTCCTGAATCATCTCAGCCATTTTGCAGGCAAGTTCGTAGTCCGGGTGCGGTTTGGGGACTGCCGGAAGAATCAGTGATTCTGCCGGAGTTAATCCTGCTTCTGTCAGGATATTGAAAACTTTTTCTCCGGCAACGCGCCAGGTGTTGCCGTCTGCAACGATCCAGGGCGTTCTGCCGGGCCACAACTCGTTGAGAACTCCGGGCAGTTGCGGGAGGGCATTGTCATCAAGAATGAATATTTTGGTCATGATCCCTGCGGGAACGGGAATTCTGGGCATAATCTTTATCTCCTGTATTGAATTTTTCAATATGATAATATACAGCTTTTTATCCTGATTTGCAAACAGAGCGTTCAGGTGTTATCTTAAATATTCATCTGACTGCGGAGCTTTTTATGTTTTTGAAAAATTTTTTAATCTGTCTGACATTTTTTGTATTCTGCCTGAGAATCGTCGGCGCGGAAGTAAACATCCTCTGCACCACCGATCTGCACGGACATCTTGATGCCATGCCGTCACTTGCTGCTGTTATCAATTCATTCGGGAAAAATACACTGAAAATCGACGTGGGGGATACTTTAAGCGGAACACTTCTTTCTGATTCTCTGGGCGGAAAGCCGATGATAAGTTTGCTTAATCTGATGAAATTCGATGTGTGGGTTCCGGGAAATCATGATTTTGAACAGGGGTATTCCGTCTTTGAAAAACGCATTTCCGAGTTTCGTGGAACAGTGTTGGGTATTCAGTGGCATTGGCGGAATATCCGTCCGGCGGGCTGGAAAATGTTTCATATCAACGGCGTAAAAATTGCAGTCATCGGTGCAACGGACCCGGCTATGCCGTGGCGGACACTGCCCGGAATTGACGGGGTGTTCAATGATACAACTGAATCTGTTGCCGCAGTTCTTCCTGAAATCATGGCGCAGAAACCGCATGTGATCATTCTTGCTTATCACAACGGAGAGTATTCCAAATACGGGAGTATTTATGCAATTTCCAGGCGTTTCCCCTGCATTGATTTGATTCTCGGGGGACACTCTCATCAGGAAGTTATCGGCAAAAGGATACGCAAAACATATTTTGTTCAGGCTGGCGCACACGGTTCTGCCGTTTCCTTAATAAAAATAAAAGTTGATGACAGAACCGGAAAACTTTCCCGTATTGAATCGGCTTTGCTTCATCCTGACCCCGAAGAAACGGACTTTTCTGTAAATACGCTGTGCCGTCAATGGCAGAAAGACGAAGCGCGTATGGCAGAGAAAGTTGTTGCAGAAACTCAAGAGTTGTACCGTCTGCCGTCAAGAAGAGATAAATTTTCGCGTTTGGGCAATCTCGGCGCAGAGGCTTTATTGAAAATGACCGGTGCTTCCGGGAGCTGTTTTTCTCTTGCTGAAACGAAAAAGACGGACATTCAACGGAAAAATTCAAAGGGAAAATATGTTATCACCGAGGGGCGTTTGTTTGATATGTTTTCTTTTACCAACAGAATTTGTCTCGTCGAAGTTGAACGTGATGATCTTGCGGAATTTGAAATGTATGTCCGGGAGTTTTCCCGCAAACGTAAGCGGCGGTATTTCTTTGCAGGCGCAATCAAAATGGATAAAAAAGGAAAATTAAGCTGTTCAAAAGATAAATTTATTCTGGCAGTTTCTGATTATGTGTTGACATCTTTGCCCGTATTGCAGCGGAAACTGGAAATACGGGGCAAGTGGTCCGTTGTTCCCGGTTTATTTGAACGTGATGTTATGCGCAGAGCATTGAAAAATTGCCGTTGAGGTGATAAATTTTACAAACTGCAATGAAATTTTACTCTTGAGGAATATAAATATGTTGAAACTTCTTTGCCTTGCTGTACTTCTTTGTATCGGAGAAACTCTGTCGGCTCTGCCCAAAATTGTCTGTTTCCGCTTTGATGACAATCAGACGGCTGATATTTACAGAAAACTTGGAGATGTATTCCGTAAAAACAATGCCCGTTTTTCGCTTTCGCTGATACCTTTGCACGGTCAGGCTTTTAACAAAAAGTGGCGGGAAGTCATCTGTTCTCTGGAAAAAGACGGCTTTGAGATCATGGACCATACGCCGTCACACAATACTTTGAGTTTTCCTCTTGAAAAGGGTGATCCGTTGCGGAAACTTTCCGGTAAATCCTTCACAGATCATACGTCTGAACGCAGAGTTTATCTGAAATACGATCCGGGAGTGAGCCGTTTCAGCCCTGTATTCAAAGTCAAAATCAGCGGAAAAAATAAAATTTCAGGAAACAAATTGCTGAAAGTCCGGTCATTGGTAAAAATCAGAGATCGTTTTTATTACGTTTACACTGCGCTGGGCAATGGTGAGTTTTTGCTGCGTACCATCTGGTCAGAGAACAATGTTGTTTTGCCCGATGAAGAAAATGTACCGGCTCAGATTTGTTATCCTGCGTTTTCACCTGCGCCGGGGGCGTTGGAGTTTATGATAAAAGTTTCAAGAGAAAAATTCCGGCAGATCGGTTTGAACAAAATGCCCCGGGTATTGATTCAGCCCGGCGGGTTTTATCCCTTGATGGGACGAAACGCGCTGGCAAAAGTGCTGAAAGAGCAGGGGTATATTTCAAGTACAGGGATACCGGCAGGCTATAAGGGATTCGGTGATCCGGATATCGCGGTCAGCCGTTATGCGATGGATTGGGCGGATTTCAACCTCGAATCCATGAATCTGGAACGCGAAAAAACAAGAATTGCCGACACAGTCGCCTGCAACCGTATCGCTATCGGCGCCAGTCATGTGCGTGTCGGCGGAAAAGAAAAATTGCCGGAATATCTGCTGCTGCATGAAAAATTGCTCCGCTGGCTGGCTGAAAAAAATATAAAAGTCTGCACGCAGTCTGAGGCTTCTGAGTTGTTGGCTTCAACAAAAATTGACCGCAAAAATAACGTCTTGCCTGATCTTGCCTGTGATCTGGACGGCAACGGCAGACCGGATGGCTGGTTTGCTTCAGGAAGAGTAAAGTTCAATAAAGGTGTTGTGACACTCTGCGGCAAAGGGCGGGGGTTGTATGTCCGGTCTCTCTGCGGTTTGCCCCGGGGAAAAGTCCGTCTTGTGATTGACCATGAAAAACTGGGCAGGGCAACTGTCAGGATCAAATTTTGCAACTCTTTGAAAAAAGCTTGCGAAATTTGGACGAAAAATCTGCAATCCTCTGATAGAAAAAAGGATACTTTTGAAGTGAATATCCCCGCAGATTGTGCCGCATTGGATTTTGAAATCATCAGAAACAGCTCCTCTGACGGAAAAATTTATCAGTTGGAACTGCGCGGAATCTGATTTTAAATTGTTTTTTCAACTTTTTTTACAAAAGACTATTGACATTAAACCTTTTTTGAGGTATAATATTATAAACTGGACAAGCCAGTTTATAATTAAAACAGGGTTTCTCTGATGAAAACACAATCCGATACAGTTCGTCATTACGTTCTTGAGAGGCTGGAAAACAGCATTTTTGAACCGGGGATGCGTCTGCCCGGATCGCGGAAGATATCTGAAGAACTGACGATATCGCGTCCTGTTGTGCAGAATGCCTTGGATACGCTGGTGAATGAGGGGGTCCTGCGTTCTGTATCCCGTTCGGGACTGTATGTCGATTCAGCCTGGCAGAGCCGCCGTCCGCGCAACACACTCAGAGTTTATACGACAGATGAGTTTCTGCCCTGGATGACGATGTTCAGAGAGGAAATTTCAAAACGTATTCCCGAACTGCATATCAGTCAACGCTGCGAAGAGGGGGATTTTGAAATCGTCACAACGGCAACCGCACAGACCCGGCACGAAGAATTTGCCGATCTTATGCCGCTGCTTAAAACCTGTTATCCCGATTTTTCGCCGTTCTGCCGGGAACAACTCAAGCCTTTTATGCAGAAAGATGCTTTGACTGCATTGCCTTTTTTGTTTTCTCCGCGTCTGATGGCATGCAACAGAAAAATTCTGGAAAAGGCTGGTTGTGCTGTTCCGTCTCCTGACTGGACGCTGAATGATTTTGTCGCTCTGGTGGAAAAACTCTCCGGCTCCTCTTCGGTTGAAAATGTTTTTCTCTGGAACAACAGTTATTATCTCTGGATGAATTTTATTTTAAGTGCCGGCGGCAGATTGTTCTGTCTTGACAGAGAGGACCCCGTTTGTTTTGATTCGGCGGAGTCTGTTGCGGCATTGAAAGTATTTCATTCTCTTAAAGGAAACTGTTCCGTTCAATCCGGAAAAGATTATATTTCCCGTTGCGGAAGCTGTGCTTTTTCAGTCATAGACAGTCAGATTTACGGATTGAATCCTGAAATTTTTGACCGGGATTTTGTTTTTCTGCCCATGCCGGGCGTTTCTCCTGAACACACGGGCAGATCGATTCAGGCGACGGAACTTCTTGTTATGCGCCGCAGATGTATTGACAGTAAATTGGCTGTTCCCCTGATTGAGTTTCTCTGGTCCGGGAAATTTCAGGATCATCTTGCCGCTTTACATCACGGTATTCCGCTGAGAAAAAGTTCTATTGCCAAGGCTTTTGAAAACTGCGGAAAACCTTACAACACATTTAAAAATGTGCTTGAGAAACTTCACAGTGAATATCAGTTGTCATCTCCGGATTTATTCAAACTGATTTCGTCCGGAATATCTTCTATTCTGTCTGGAAATGAAGATATCGCTCCTCAGGTGGAGGAACTTGCTTTTGTTGTGAGAAAATATTTGAAATATACAAGAAAACTTTGAAATTTAATTCAAAAAAACAAAAAACAAAAAAAGGAGAAAGAAAAAATGAAAGAACTTTCAAAAAAATGCCGTTTTACCCTGATCGAACTGTTGGTTGTGATTGCTATTATTGCAATTCTGGCTGCGATGCTTATGCCCGCATTGAATAAGGCGAGAGACAGGGCAAAAACAATCAACTGTGTCAACAATTTAAAACAAATCGGCATGAGTGTTTATGCGTATTATGCCGCCTTTGATGATATGCTTATGCCGCAGGATGGAATGACATCTTACGATGGCTCTGCCAAAGATAGCTCATCCGGTGTTGACTGGCATGTCGGAACCAGCTGGTTCTGCAATACCATGAAAAAATCCATTGAAAACAAAGACTATGAAGAACGCAATGTTCCCAAACAGATGGTTTGTCCGGCCGTTGCGCCGCAGACCGGCAGATGTTATGGACTTGCAAAATATAACGGTTACTTTTTGAGAGAGCGCAGTTATTCAGTTTCTCAAACTGTTTCATGGTCCGCAAAAACCAAAGACACTGCCGCAGTTAAATACACACGTTTCCGCAGTCCGAGCCGGGTTTGTCATATCGTGGACGGAATCGGTATGCCCAGTTATGTTCAGTATGTTGAATCATATTTTAAACCGGAGTATCCGATCAATGAAAACCGCACAGTTGATTACCGTCATGGCGGACAGCTCAATGTACTTGCTCTTGCCGGTAACGTTGCGACGGTCAGCCAGTTGAAATTGGTTGGTGTAAAAGGCAAATTTGACGAACAGGAAGGTATGTGATGTACATAAAAAAAGCAATATTTCTGCTTGCTTTTCTGCCGCTTGTTATTTTTGCCGGAATCAAACTGGATATCGACGGCAGAGACGCAAAGATGAATATCAAGGCGGTCTCGTGCAGTCCGCGCATGAGTTTTCAGCATCCGGCATGGGCGAAATCCACGGGGTATCTGATTTTTACCCGGGGCGCCAATACCGCATGGGGAAAATATTTTATCACCTTTGTTTCTGATAAAGACGGCGAATTGACCATTTCACGCCGGGGATATTCAAGCAAACGTGATGTCAATCACTGGATGCTGTATAAAAATGTAAAAATCACCGGGGGAGAAGTCGTTTTTCATGCCGCTTCTTTGGCTGCCGTCAAAGGTCTCCCGAAGGGAGAAGAACGCTGCGGACATCATCACTCCGTGGTCGATTATGTCAAAGTCAAGGCAAATGTTCCTGTAACCGTTGAGTTTTTCGCTAAACGCGAGGGAACTTTTCCGGCATCAAAATATTCCCCCCGTGAATACAAGTTGCCAGTTCCGGTAAAAACTGAAAAGCTGGGAATGTGTTTTTCTGTCAACGGTTTGGCAAGCAAGATTCCATTGTGTGTTTCTACGCAGGGCAGGGGATACACCTGCAAAACTTATCCCATCCGTTACGGAAAAGGCAGCGGAAGAGTTGATTTTTCCACACCGGCATTTCTTGACGGAAACTGGAAGAAATTTTCATTTTCATTTGTCCCCGGCTTGAACGGCGATGTGGCAATTGCCCGCAGCAACCTCTCTCGCAAACGCGGTGTCGCACAGTGGATTGAATTCCGCAACTTTAAAGTCACGGGCGCAAAACGTGTCCGTGAAATAAGGACCCGCGCCAACGTGTCCCCTGCCGGACTTGAAAGAATGTGCGATAAAGCGCCGCTTTATGACATGCTGGCTGTTAAAAAAGGCAAACAAATTACTATTGAATTTGAAGCGCGTACCGGCATTCCTGAACCGGAGTCAAAGTACCCCGGCAGAGATTGGCTGATCGTTCAGGGAAATCACAAATCCGGTTGGCAGGATAACAAAATCAAAGTCCTTGCCGAGGGTGAAAAAGGTGATGCCTACGGTTTTTACGGTGAGGGTAAAAATGCCCTTGATTACAAACATGTGCTTTTTTCAAAGGGCAGTAAAAACAAAAAAGCGGGGGCGGCATTTTCTGTTCCTGTTGAATTTCTTGAAGAATCCGGCATCGCCCGCAATGTCCCCGTGCGTTTCGGATTCCCCCTGCCTGAAAAACAGTTTTACAATGTTGAAAATATTGCCGTATTTAATGCCCGCGGTAAAAAAGTTTCTGCAAATATTTCTGTTACAGGATTCTGGCCCGATAAGTCTGTCAAATGGGTTTTGATTGAATTTGAAACACCCTTTGCCGCAAAAGAAAAACAGATTTTTACCGTTAAAGGCGGTAAAAATATCCGCTCAGAAGTAATGGGGAGTGTGATCAGAAAACAACAGAATAAATATGTTGTTTCAACGGGAAAACTTTCTTTTGTTATTGATCCGGATTCTGATGCATTGCTCAAAAATATTGTCAGTAACGGTAAAAAATTCGGAGATCTGAAACTTATTGCCAATAAAAATGCCCGAAGCCGCATATTCAATGTTAAAATTGAAAAGCCGGGCAGTCTCCGCATTGACGGCAATCTTATTGCCGACTCTTATGTCGGCGGTTTTACGGCAAGATTTCACGTTATGAAAAACTCTTCTGTTCTGAGTAGTTCTATCACGTTCAGAGCGGATAACCTTGCCTATGAAACAAGTGAATTGGATTCTCTGCATTTGCTTTTAACTTCAGGCAAAGGCAAACTTCTTTCAGGCGGCGTATTTCAGGGAAATGATTTGGAATATACCGCAAACGGCAAAAAGAAAGCGGGTTTCATGCCCGATGAGGATACTTTTATCGCCCCTGCCGGAAAAGTTGCATTTTCTCTTGAAAATGCTGGAAAACGTTATCCCAAGGCATTTGCCGTCAACGAAAAGGGACTTGATATCCAACTGCTGGTTCCTCAGCCGTCAAAGGATTTCAACAGTGATCTTCCGGGGTACTTGCGCTTTCCGTTTTCAGGGGGAAAATACCGTCTGATGACGGGAATGCACTTTACAGAAGATGTGGTGTTTGATTTTTCAGGAACTCCGGTTGCGGCAAAAGAGGTCGTTACCGTTATTCCTGCATGGTGGCACGCAAAAGCCAACGCTATCCGCGGCGTATTTGCAGATGATACCGTGAAAAAATTTGATGAGCTTGCAATAAAAGCCTTTTATGAACACCTGAAACTGAAAAAACATCAGCGCGAATACGGATTTCTCAATCTGGGCGATTGGTTCGGTGAACGCGCCGGCGGCAACTGGGGCAATAATGAATATGACTTTGCCTGGGGATTGCTGACCCTCTTTGCCCGGACCGGAAATAGAGATGTTTACCGTCTGGGTATGCTGGCGGCAAGACACCAGTCCGATGTGGATATCATTCACTACACGCCGTTCTGGAATCTTATCGGCGGCAACCACATGCATTGTGTCGGACACGTCGGTATGCGCAGCGAACCGGGCAATAAACCCGTTGCCCTGTACGGCGGAATTTATCGCCAGGCTTACGCTTTTGCCACCAACGGACACTCCTGGTCCGGCGGTATGTATACGGCATTTCTGATGAGCGGCAAAGCCGATATCGGCGATTCCGCGCGTCTGCTTTCTGAGCAGTTTATTATTTTCTCAGGCTCCCCTTACCGCAATCAGGGCAATCCCCGCAGTCACGGCTGGATGCTTGAGGGATTGATGCAGTCTTATGATGCCACAGGCGACAAACGTTATCTGGATGCCGCCAAAAGTGTTGCCGACGGATTTTTCCGTTGTCAGGCTCTTGATAAAGGCGGAGCCTGGCCCTTTAATCTCCCCGGAGGGTATCTGCGCGGCGGAAGAAAAAGCGGTTTCGGAACAAGTTGTTTCCAGATGGGGGTCGTCATTCAGGCATTGAACCATTATGCTCTGCGTGCCAACCGGAAAGATATCCGCAAAAATCTTGCCGCCGCTGCCGGATGGATGCGCAAATCATTTATTCCCGGTGCCATCGGCTGGCCCTATGTGGCTGGTTGGGACGGTGCCGCTTACTGGCCGCCGAGTTCCAATTTGAATATGCTGATGCTTGCCGCTTCAAAAGCAGACGGCAGTTCTGAATCTGACTCCATTTTATTAAGCGGAGTCGGACTCTATATGCTGCGCGGTGTCGGTTCTGTCGGAATCGGAAAAAATCTTGCCATGGATCTGGTTTTTGCACCCGCAACTTTTGACATGATCAAAAATATTCCCGGAAAAAAGAACTTTTCTCTTCAGGGATTTATAGACACCTTTTCAAAAGTGCCGCACTTAATGCGTTTGCGCGGGCCGGAAAATCTCAAATTGGATTTAACGCTCAAAAGTTCCGTCGTTACCTTGAACTTTGAACGCAATTTTTACAATCCGCGCAAAAGTGCCGTCAAAGAGTATACTGTAAAAGTCAAAGATGCCCGGGGTAAAACTGTTTATTCCTTCAAGGGTAATGTCAATGACCGGAGTGATCTGCGCAAATCCTGTGTTCTGCGCGGCAGGAAGGGCGACCGTTTTGAAATTGCCATCACAGATAATATCAGCAGTTACTGGGATGTTTATACTTCGGATAAAACGCCTGTCAGAGTACATTTGAACAGAAGTTCTCAGTTTGCCAACGGTGTCTCTCTCTTTTTCGGCGTGCGTGTTCCGGCAGGCGTGAAAAAATTCAAAGTCCGTTTGGTCGGTTGTCATCTGGGAGAATACGGTATCGTTGCCATAGATAAAACGGGCAAAGTTCTCTTTACCCGCTCTCAATACAACGGTAAAGCTCAGCTTCCCTGGATGAAAGAAGCTCCGGCAAACAACTGTGATATAACCATTGAACGCAAGGATTCATCAAAAGAAGAAGTCTACCGTTTCTTCACCTGGTCCGGCGGAGATGTTCTGCTTGACCTAGAGGGCGTTCCCCCGGTTATTGAGTTTGTTCGCTGACAAAAAAACAAAAGCTCCGCTTTTTGAAAAGTTTATTTGCTGTTATGGACTTTTATTGCTCCAATCAGATCATGCAAAAGGGTGCGGAATTGCGGGGCTTTCTGTTTTGCCATGACCATCACTTCTTCAAGCGAGAGGGGATCATCGGTGACTCCGGCAGCAAGATTGCTGATACAGGTCAACGTCAGTGTTCTGAAATTGCAGTGACATGCCGCCATTGCTTCAATTACGGTTGACATTCCGACGGCATCGGCTCCGATGGTTCTTAAAAAGCGGATTTCGGCAGGCGTTTCAAAATTGGGTCCGGCAGTTTGAACGAGAATACCGTGTTTTAAAGTAATACCGTTTCGTTTGGCGACGGCATCGGCAAGACGTCTTAAATCTTTGTCATAAACGTTACTCATATCCGGAAAGCGCACGCCGAGAGAATCCGGGTTCTTTCCTCTGAGAGGGGAGGGGACAAAGAAAGAGATGTGGTCATCGACCAGCATAAAGTCCCCTGCTTCAAAATCCGGATTGATACCGCCTGCGGCATTGGTCAGAATCAGGAATTTTGCGCCCATCTTCCGCAGCAGGCGCAGCGGCATGACCGTGTCTGCAATGTCGTGCCCCTCGTAATAATGGAGTCTTCCCTGCATGACGGCAACTTTGACACCTGCGATTTTACCGAAAACAAATCTGCCTTTGTGTCCCGGAGCAGTTGATACGGGCATACCGGGGATATCGCAGTAGTCAATGAAAGAAGCATGTTCCACTTCGTCCGCGAATCCGCCCAGTCCGGAGCCGAGAGTCACGGCAACGTCCGGAATAAAATCTGTTTTCTGCCGGATGTATTCCAGAGCTGTTTCAAGTTTCTTTTCAATCATTTTTTTCTCCTCAAATATTCATTGCCATGGTGAATAAACGCATATAATCCGGTTCCTCAGCCGGATTGATAAGTACTGTATTTTTCTGAATGTGTTCTGTTTCTGAAATCCATTTTCCGCAAACGGCACAGGAGATTGTTCCGGCAAGGGCGGCGTTTCCCAAGCGGACAAATTTTTCTTCAGGTAAATCCGGCAGAAGTCCGATCAATACGGCGTTGGAAATATTCAGATTTTCTGCAAAATTTCCGGCAAGATAAACTGAATTGATATCTTTTTCATTGATTCCTGAATGTTTTAAAAGCACTTGCAATCCGCTTTGAATTGCTGCTTTTGCCGCAACAAGTTCTGATAAAACGGCATTGGAGCAGCGTTGAATATCCGGCAGTTCCGGTGTTTTCAGCCATTTTGCAAAAGAATCCAGAAAACCGTGGCGTCTGCCTTCCGCCAGCAGGTCAACAAGGGCAGTTCCGCAGAATCCGTTTGATTGCTGTGTTTCAGGAATCGTCCGCCATTGGTTCTGCTCAAAAGATATGTGACGGATTGCGCTGAGATCATCTGCCCGCTGATTGCCGCGCTCAAACGCAGGACCTGCGGCGGCAGACAGCGCATAATATTTGCCGTTGACATTCAGGAACATTTCACAATTTGTTCCGATATCCATGTAAAGACAGTTGTCTTTTTTTTCTGAGAATCCGGTATCGAGCAGTCCGGCGGTAACATCTCCGCCGATGAATCCGCCGAGGCAGTGAATCGCCGTTACCGGCGTTTCCGGCAGAAGATTGGTAAGTCCTGTTGAACGGGCGGTTCCTCTGAAACTTAACTTTTCAGGTTGAAACGGCGTTTGTCCGAGAAGAGAAGAGTCCTCATTGAAAAAAAAGTGGGTCATTGCCGTATTGCCGGAGACAATCACTTGATTGATTTTTTCAGGACAGGAAGTCAACTCTCTGATAAGCGGAAGACAGGTTTCTTCAATAAGGGCTTGGTTCAGCATTTTTCTGTTGGCAGAATCAACGGCAAAAGCGATTCTTTCAATGACATTATCTCCGAAACGGGTTTGCTGATTCAGCAGAGTTGAACGCACTATTCTGCCGTTTTCAATCAACGCCGCTTCAACATTGGTCGTGCCGAGGTCAAAGACAAGCGAAACAGGGAAATCGGCGGGGATTTCAAAGGAAAAATCCTGCCGTATTTCAGAAAAAGATTCAGTCGTTTTTTTCTTCGGATATTCCGCTTTGCCGTTTGACAGCATTTTCAAGGCGCAGGAATTCATTTCAACCGGAGAATCTTCCGGAACAGAAAGTATTTTTCCGTTGCAGATGTAGTTGCCGGACAGGAGTCTGATACGGCAGCTGCCGCAACGGTTTTTTTTTCCGCACTCCGCTGCTATATCAAATCCGTTGCGCCTGAGAGCGTCAAGGAGGGTTTCATGCGGATAAACATGAATGGCTTTGTTTTCAAAAACAAGTGTGGTAAGCATGGCAAATTACTCCAGTCTTATCCGCGGGTCTGCCCAGGCGTATGCCAGATCTGCCAGCAGATTGATCGTGACAAATAAAAATGCACTGAGAACAACCAATGCTTTGAGCAGTTGAATATCTGAATTGTAAAGCGCATCCACTCCGGCAAATCCCAAGCCCGGGATACCGAAAAATGATTCCAGCAGCAGACTTCCCGTAAAAAGAAACGGTAGAGAGGCTCCGGCTCTGGTGATGATTTGAATTGCGCCGTTCCGCAAAAGGTGCCTGCCGTAAACCCGTACCGGAGAGGCGCCTTTGGCAATGGCTGTACGCAGATATTCTTTTCTTAATTCATCCGTGAAAACTGTGCGGAAAAAGCGGACATTGGTTCCTGTTCCGCAGAGAATTCCGATCGTAAGGGGCAGTCCGAAATCGGCAACACTCTGAAATCCCCAGATGGGAAAAAGTTCAAGATAATACCCGAGAAACCATTGACCGAGAATGATGACGGTAAGATAACTTATACTCATTCCCGCAACTGAAAGCAAAACCAGAAGTCTGTCCGGCAGGCGGTTTCGGAATGCCGTCGCGACCAGGGCAAGGACGGCGCCCAGACTTAATTCTCCCAGAAAAATCGGCAGCATCAAAAGCAGAGACGGACCGATACTGCGTTTAAAGATATCGCTGACCGGTTCCCTTGTTGTGACTGTTCTGCCGAAATCCAGAGTCAGAATCTCTTTTATTGCTCTGAAAAATTGGGAGTTGTACGGATTTTTCTGCAGACGGAACGTTTCAATTTTTGTGATATACTCTCCCTCCGGTGCGCCGAAGCGGATTTCTTTTGTACTGCTGTCTATCGGAAGTTTTGTTTGACAATCAGAGGTGAATGTGATGACTGCAACACCGTTTTCAAGCGGAAAATTTCTTTTGATACAAACGTTGTTTTTTTTGCCCTGCCAGAGGGGGAATGCTTCAGTTTTGCATTTTTTCCCGTACAGCAGGGGCAGATCACTGCCGAGTTCGCGCCGCAGCGATTCTATTTCTGCGGGGGTGGCATTTTTGCCGAGAACAGCCGCCGCCGGATCTCCGCTGCACAGATTGAACAGCAGAAATGTAAAAAGAACCACTCCGGCAATGATAAGCACAGAATATCCTGTACGGCGGATGATGTATTTTAAAAGCGTATTCGACATAACTGGTTGACTTCTTATTTGGGCGGTTTGGGCAGCGGCAGATTTCTTGCAGTCAATTCTTTTAAGACCATCTGCCAGACGACCGGATCTTTGTACAGTTTTTTGACAAATGCCGTGGCGGAAATTCCAAGAACTGCCGCCGCTGCTTTGAAATCCCAATTGTTTTCGCTGTATACATCCAGCAGGTGAGCCAGATACAGCGGATAATCGGCGTGGGTGAGAGAACACTCCAACCGTTCCGGGGGAACGGCGGGTGTTTCACGGACGGTCAAGGCAAGAGTGACTCGTAACTTTTTCAAGGCGTTTGCCCGGTTCCGCACCTGACTGCGTTCGGTGCAGTCCGTGGCAGAAATTCCAAATTCGGGCAGAGTGACCCTTGCCGCACTGGACGTCTTGTTCCTCTTCTGTCCTCCCGGACCGGAATCCTTGTAAAACTCCAGCTTGCAGCATGCGGATAATTGAGCATCATCCAGGCGCAAAATGTCATCACGTTTCATCATAACATTAATATTCCACAAAAGTTGAGAAATGCAATACCGCTTTTTCAGGAATATTGCTTTTTTATCTGAAAAATAATTCCGAAATAGAAAAAAATGTGTTTTTTACATCATGCAGGACTTGAAATTTTACTGTTTTTGATATAATTTTTAAAAATAAATTTTTAAATGAAAACGTTATTTGAAACACAGAGCTTTACATAACAGAAAATAGGGTTCAAAACAGGGTATCAGATTATGAAAAAAATTATTACTGTTGTTTTACTCATTGCCGTTGCCGGACTTATCTGGTGGGGTGTCAGTTCTTATTCCGTACCTGAAAAACAGATTAAATTCAGAACAGAACCTGTGGAGAAGGGCGATCTGATGAATGTTATCAGCGCTTCCGGAACCGTTGAGCCTGAAGAACTGGTCAATGTCGGTGCTCAGGTGACCGGTAAAATCATGAGTTTCGGAACTGATGTCAGCGGCAAAGCCGTGGACTACGGTTCAAAGGTCAAAAAAGGAATGGTCCTTGCCCGGATCGACGAAGTTTTGTATGATGCTGCCTTGAAAGAAGCCAAAGCAGGCAAGGCAAAAGCAGATGTCTCCATCCTCAGTGCCAAAGCCGGAATCCAGCAGGCAAAAGCCAAACTTGTTCTGGCCCGGTTGAATTGGCAGCGCGCTCAGGATCTGCATCCCAAAGGTGCGATGGCAAAAAGCGATTACGACAGTTTCAAAGCCGCATATCTGACAGCCGAGGCTGATCTGGCTGTTGCCGAAGCGCAGTTGAAGCAGGCCGAAGCTCAGCTTGAAGTTGCCGATGCGGCTCTTATCAAGGCTGAACGCAATTTGAGTTACTGCGTGATTACTTCTCCTGTTGACGGTATCATCATCGACCGCCGTGTGAGCGTCGGACAGACTCTTGTTTCCAGCATGAGCGCATCCAGTATCTTTCTGATTGCAACTGATCTGCGGAAAATGCAAGTTTGGGTTTCCGTCAACGAAGCGGATATCGGCAGTATCAAGCCGGGAATGAAAGTGTTGTTTACGGTTGACGCATATCCTGATTTGGAGTTTTCCGGAGTCGTTCACAAAATCCGCCTCAATGCCACGATGTCCCAAAACGTTGTGACCTATGTTGTTGAAGTGACAACGGACAACTCCAGCGGCAAACTGCTGCCTTACCTGACTGCAAATGTTAAATTTGTCCGTGCGGAACGTAAACAAGTTCTGAACGTTTCCAACGCCGTCTTCCGTTATACGCCGGATGCTAAATTTGTTGCGCCGGAATACCGTAAGGAACTTGAAAAAACAAATCCCGGACGCCGTGCATGGGTTTCCGCCGGAAACGGACTGCTCAAACCCGTTTATGTCAAAACCGGACTCAATACCGGTGTTTCCAGTGAAATCGTTTCCGGAGACCTCAAGGAAGGTATGATGGTCGTCAACGGTCAGGTTGAAGTTACCGCAGCCAAAGGTAAAGATGGCGCACAGCGCAGTCCGTTCCTGCCGCAGCCGCCCCAGCGCCGCAGCCGCAATCAGAACCGCGCCCGCGGCGGACGGTAATTTTTCTTTCGGAGTTGAAATCATGGCTCTTATTGAATTACGGAATATCACTAAAACCTATTTCCTCGGAGAAATGGATGTCCCGGTGCTGAAGGGGATTTCTCTTGATATCGAAAAAGGCGATTACGTTGCTTTGATGGGTGCTTCAGGTTCCGGAAAAAGTACTCTGATGAACATTCTCGGCTGTCTTGACCGTCAGACCGGGGGGGATTATTTCTTTGAAGGAGAAGAACTGGGACGCGCTTCAGGAGATCACCGGGCGCGTGTCCGCAATAAAAAAATCGGATTCGTGTTTCAGAGTTTCAATCTTCTGCCCCGTACCAGTGCGCTTGAAAATGTTATCATGCCGCTGTCGTACACCGCAGGCGATTTGTCCCGCAAAGAGTGCCGGGAACGCGGACTTGCCGCCCTTGACCGCGTGGGACTTTCTGATCGTGTCGGCCATTATCCCTCTCAGTTGTCGGGCGGACAGCAGCAGCGTGTGGCGATTGCCCGCGCTCTTATCAATCAGCCGCCGGTTCTGTTCGCTGATGAACCGACAGGAAACCTTGACTCCCATACCAGCATTGAAGTTATGAAAATGTTTGATGAACTCAGTGCGCAGGGAATTACGGTCATTCTCGTTACACACTCCATGGAAATTGCGGAGTATGCCCGCCGTGTGGTCCGTATTTCTGACGGAGAAATTCAGGAAGATTACCTCAATAAAAGGGAGGTGAAAATATGAGTTTGTGGAATACTTTAAGAGTTGCACTCAAAGCCTTGCGGCGCAATCCCTCCAGAGCATTGCTGACGACTCTGGGGATTGTTATCGGTATTGCCGCAGTTATTACGATGATGGAAATCGGTAAAGGTTCTTCCACATCCATTCAGAAATCTATTGAAAAAATGGGCGCCAATTCCGTTCTGGTTCTGCCGGGCTGGGTGCGTACCGGCGGTGTCAGTCAGGGCGCGGGAACTGCCGCCTCTTTGACTCCGGCTGATGCCGAAGCTATCGGCAGGGAGTGTCCTTCTGTTGCCAACTTTTCGCCCATTGTCCGTGCCAACGGTATGCAGGTTATTTTCGGTAATAACAACTGGGTCCCCGCACAGATGTATGGCGTAAGTCCCGATTATATGACAATCCGCAACTGGGAATTGGAGGAGGGGCGTTTCTTCTCAGAGCGTGAAGTGGAACGCAATGCCCGGGTCTGTCTGGTCGGTTCAACTCTTGTCCGGGAACTTTTCGGCGGTAAATCCCCGATTGATTGCGAGATGAGAATCCGCAACTCCACGTTCAAAGTTATCGGTGTGTTAAAGAGCAAGGGCGCCAATATGATGGGGTGGGATGAAGATGACGTTGTTCTTGCCCCCTGGACGGCTATCCGTATGCGTGTTACGGGGCGCAAAAGCGGGACTGCAACAAGCACAACCCGTACTGCTGCCGCAACTCCCGGAGAGTTGTTTTCAGGTACCGGTGTGGCGTTTTATCCTGAGCAGGACAGCAGTCTGACCAAAGATAAGCTGCTTGTCCCCCGTTTTACCTACATTGACCAGATTATCTTCTCTGCCGTTACGCCGGATAAAGTCGGCGTGGCAGTCCGTGAAGTCACCCGTCTGCTCAGAGAAAGACACGGCTTGAAGCTTATCAGGAAGATGACTTCAGAATCCGCAACTCCGCAGATTTTATGAAAATGCTCAATAATACCTCAACCATGATGACCAATCTTCTGTTGGTTGTTGCGCTGATTTCTCTGATTGTCGGCGGTGTCGGTATCATGAATATCATGCTCGTTTCTGTAACGGAACGCACCCGCGAAATCGGTTTGCGTATGGCAGTCGGTGCCCGTTCCCGGGATATCCTCAAACAGTTTCTGATTGAATCCATCGTCCTCTGCCTGGTCGGGGGATTTACCGGTATTATTCTCGGACACGGTGCGGCTCTGCTGGTTGAAAGTCAACTCAACTGGCCTATTGAATCAAGTCCGGGAGCCGTTGTTGCGGCAGTTGTTGTCTCAGCCGCAGTCGGTGTCGTTTTTGGATTTTATCCGGCATGGAAAGCATCCAAACTTGACCCCATTGAAGCGTTGAGATACGAGTAAAAAACTTGATTTTTTTCTGAAACTGAGTATATTGTTCCAGCAGAGGAGAATTTTTTCAAAGGCGGTGCGATCGTGCTGTTTTGAAAGAAAGCAGTTTTGGAAAAAAAAAGAGGAGAGTTTGAGTGTATGAATTTTAATAATCCGCATTGGTTCTGGTGGTTGATTCCTGTTGTTCTGCTGGTGTTGATTCTGGCAGTAATTGCAGGAAAGAGAAAAAAAGCCCAGTTGAAAATGCTGTTGGGGGCGGCGGCTGATGACCCGGATGCCGTCCGTTTGTCAAAAGGGATTCGGAAATTCCGTTTGTTTCTGCTGCTTTTGACGGTATTTTTTCTTCTTGCCGCAGCCTCCAGACCCTATTGGACCAGCCGGATGATTCCGTTTTCGCAGCAGGGCAGGGATATTATGGTGCTGTTTGACGTGTCAAAAAGTATGCTTGCTTCTGATATTGCCCCCACGCGTCTGGACCATGCGCGTTTCATGTTAAGGGAACTTGTCAAAAGTGATCCTCTCGACCGCTTCGGTCTTGTTGCCTTTGCCGGGACAGCTTATACAGTGTGTCCGTTGACATCTGATCCGGTCGCTTTTGAACAGTATATTGATGAATTGAATCCTGATCTTGTTCCCGTAGGAGGAACCAATCTTGAACAGGCTCTCAAAGCAGCTACCCGGGCATTCAAGGCGGCAGGCGGCTCCAATCGTGCGATTGTCCTTTTTACCGACGGAGATGAATTGGAGGGCGACAGCAAAAGAATTCTTGCTGAGTTGAAACAGCGGAATACCCCGTTGTTTATTGTCGGTCTCGGTGATCCGCAGGCAGGGGCTCCTGTTCCCGATGGAAAAGGCGGATTTCAGCGGGATGAAGCCGGAAAACTTATTACGACAAAACTTGCTGAGAAAAAGCTCATTCAGGCTGCTGAGGCAACCGGCGGCATATATATCCGCAGTACGGTTACTGATACCGGACTTAAAACTCTTGAACAGCGTATTCAAAAATTGGATTTGGCTGCAAGAGAGTCCACAGTAAGAACGATTCCTGTTGAAAAATTTCCGTTGGCGTTGATTTGTGCCGCATTTTTTCTGTTTTGTTATCTGGTCATTTCGGAGCGTCCCCGTGCAAAGAAGATGTTTGTGTTTCTGATGTTGGCTCTGTTTTTATGCGGTGCCGCTGACAATCCGGTCAAAAAAGAATCCACCCCTCAAGTGGCTGTAACGGAAAAATTGCCGGAAAATATTGATGCTCTTTATAATCTTGCGCGTAAACGTCAGACAGAGGGCAGAGAGGACGCTGTGAAACTTTATGAAAATGTTTTGAAAAAAGCTGAGAAACGTCCTGACCTTCAAGCGCGTTCTTATTTTAATCTCGCAACCGGTGTTCACAGTGGCGGACAGGAGGCGATAGCCGGAGCTGTTTCTCAGGTTCAGGCACAACAGCTTGATCCGGCTCTGGAGAAATTAAAAGAGGCGGAAAAACGTCTTGCTGAAGCTGAAGAATTGTATACCCGTTCTGTTGCACTTCCTCCAGCGCAGAATTTTAAAGAACAGATTGCCGGTAATTTACAGCTGCTGGAATCCGACCGCCGCAAAATTCAGGAATTGAAAAAGAAAATTGAAGACCTGAAAAAACAGCAGAAACAAGCCCGGCAGGATGCGAAAAATGCAAGGGATGAGAATCAACAGCAAAATCAGCAGAATCAGCAGAATCAGCAGAATCAGCAGAATCAGCAGAATCAGCAGAATCAGCAGAATCAGCAGAATCAGCAGAATCAGCAGAATCAGCAGAATCAGGCTATTGACAAGGCTCAGCAGAGTGCCCGGGAGCTTCAAAAGAAAGCAGAAGAACTCAAGCAGAATAAAATGAGTGAACAGGCAAAAAAGGCTCAGGAGGAATTGGAAAAAGCCCGTCAAGCCGGTGATGAGAAAAAGAAACAGCAGCATCTGTCTGAGGCGGTGAAGGCTCTCGGTGAAGAAGATAAAAAAGACCAGCCGCAAAAGGATGACAAACAGCAGAAACAGGATTCCCGGTCACAAGAATCCCCGCAGAAACTGCCTGCTCAGCCCCAAGCAGGAAAAGAAGAGAAAGATAAAGCCGATGAAAAATCCGCCGAACAGCTTTTGAAAATGTTGAATGACGAAGAAAAACAGCGGCGTGAAGATTTGATGAAAATGCGACAGATGCGCCGGACTCCGGTCAGAAAGGATTGGTAATGATGAAAAATATTCTTTTGGCAATTTTTTTACTGCCGCTGGCAATTTTTGCAGAAAAATTCAATGTAGATATTGTTTTCCGTCCGGCGGTTGTTACTGCGGGGGAACCGGTTGAGATCATTCTGATCTCAAACAAGCGCGGCAATTTGAGTTTTGATTTGCCTGAAATCAAAGGCGGAACATGGTTGAAAAATTATGTATCAAGCAGTACCCAGACCAGTATCGTCAACGGCGTTGTCAGTACCACTGTCCGCCGGACGATTCCGGTGATGACTGAGCAGCCCGGCGCATTGACGATTCCGCCGTTTACCGTCAAGTGCGGCAAAGAAACGGCAACGACAAGAGAACTGGTTATCAAAGTCGTTTCAGCTTCTGATAAAGCCTCTGCACCGGGAACAGGCAGTCTTCCCCCGCCTGTTGGAGAAATAACTGTTCCTCTTAAAGGCAGAACTTTTTATGTCGGTGAAGAGATCCCGTTATCCTTGTCGTTGTTCATCCCTGTCGGACTTGAGGTGAGAGAACTCTCTTATCCGCAGCTTTCGGGACTTGACAATGCCGTGTTGACCGATTACTCTAAAGTTAATCCACGCAACCGCTTTTTTGCCCCGCCTGCCGAACGCCGCAGAGTTATCGGCAATCAGGAGTATACTGAAATATTATTCCGCACCGGTTTTCGTGCATTGAAAGCCGGGAATTTTACGCCCGGAGCAATCGCCTCTGTCGGAATCGTTCACCGCAGTCAGAGCAGAACACAGCGGGGAATGTTTGATGATGACTTTTTTGACGGATTTTTCTCCAATGCAACTGCCCGAGTCATTCCCCGTCAGGTCCGTTTTAAATTTAACGGAAACAATATTGCTATACAGCCTCTTCCGCCGATGGTTCCCGGGAAGAGTCACTTTTTGAATCTTGTCGGAAGCTGGAATGTTTCGGTGAAACTTGGCAGTACAACTGCCAAAGTCGGAGAACCGGTGGAGTTGACCGTTACTTTGACCGGAAACAGCAGCGGAGAAACGCTCTCTGCTCCGGCGCTCCAAATTCCCGGATTCAGAATCTATCCGCCCGAAGTGAAAAAATATGCCGACCGGATTGAAATCAAATATGCTCTTATTCCTCTTGAAGTCGGTGAAAGGAAATTTTCTCCCTCGTTTGCAATTTTCAACCCTGTTTCTCAAAAATATGTTATTTCCAAAACCGACTTGATCTTACCGGTTTCAGCAGGAAATACTGCTCCTGCGGCTGTTGTCGCAACCCCTGTACCGGAAAATTCAAAGAAAAAAGTTCAGGTTAAAGCGGAAAAAGAAACTCCCGAAATCAAACGTAATGATTTGTTTTATCAGAAAAGCAATCCCGGAAAAATGGTGTATCTGCCGCTGATACGCAATCAAATCTCCGGAATTGTTTTTGTTCTTATTGCCGGTACTGCAGTTTGTGTGCTGTTGACAGTGCGGAGCATCCGCAGAGAAAAGGAACTCTCCGACGATTCTTTCAGATTGAAACGCCGGCTGCGCCATCAGTTGAAGGATGTGCTTGCGGAATTGAAACAGCGCGATTATTCAGCGGATTCTGTCCGTGAAACCGCTGTTCCGTATTTGGCGCAGTCTCTCGGACTTGCTCCGGGAACAACGCCGGAAGAGCTGGCTGAAAAAATTTCCGATCCGGAACTTGCCGCCTGGCTGCGCGCGTTGAATTCCTCCGGCTTTATGCCCGGAAGTTCTTCTGCGGACTCCCGTCCTGATTCTGCCAAAATCCGCAGTTTGATCAAAGCGTTGAAAAAATATGCAGTGCTGTTGTTCGTTCTGGGGACATTTTCTCTGTTCGGCGGTTTCAATACGGCATTTGATAAAGGGGATTTGACTGCTGCTCAAAAGGAATATGAAAAGTTTGTGACTTCTGACTGCTGGTCCGCCAATGCGCTTTATAATCTGGGCGCCGTTTATTATATGAAAAATGATCTGCCCCGGGCAAGACTTTATTTCATGCGTGCGCTGCTGATTGCTCCCTGGGATTCTGAAATTCTGGAAAATCTCAATCTGGTCAACCGTAAACTGGTACAGAAAGAACTCGGCAGCACATCTTCTCCGGGAGAACTGCTGCTTTATTGCCGCAACAGATTGCGTCCGGATCAGTATTTCTTTCTGACTGCCTGTGCCGTTGCTGTTCTGCTTGTGTCGGCAGGTATGTGGAAACGGGATAACTCCAATTTCCGTTATTGGTTCAGCGGAATTGCTCTGGCGACTGCGATTCTGTTTGCTGTTGCGGGAATTACGTTGGCAAATGATCTTTATGATCCGGCTTGTGCGGTTGTAATTTCAAAAGAAATCAAACTCCGCAATCTGCCTGTTTCCGGCGGCAAGGTTGAAGTTACTTTACCCGGCGGAACTTCTGCAAAAATTGTTGAGTCCCGAGACGGCTGGAGCCGTATAAAAATCAACGGTCAGGACGGTTGGGTCGAGTCAAAAGATATTGAATCCGTTTTCCCGGGAGGAATTTTGTGACACCTGAGGATATCAAGCATTTACCTTTTTTCTGGAGTGTCCGGCGTCAGCGGTATTGGAAACAATGCCGCCGCCGGTATTTTCTGCATTATTATCTTGCCCGTCTCGGCAGATATGAGGAGTCTGATGCCGTTTGTCAGGAAGCTTACGAGCTTGACAAACGGGTATCCGCAAAAGAATACATCCGCATCATTTTGTGCAAAACAATGCATTCGATGTTTCAGCGTTGTGAAACAGGGTCAATCGCAACTGCTGCTGTATTGAATTTCAAGCATGAAGTCTATAAAATGATCAATTATCCGGATTCTGTGCCGTTGATCATATCTGAAATCGCAGATGACCGGTTGCCGGATAAAGACTTTATGAATAATCTTACTGAGGAAGTCCGGAAATGCGGTGAGAAAATTGATCAAAATTTCTGGTTGAAAATACAAAATATCCCCTATGGATACCGCAAAAAAGTCGAACATCCTCAACCGGTACGTTTTATTGAACTGGGATGTTGTTTTGTTCCTGTGCTTGCATTTGTCAATCACGGTGAAATGTGGATTCTTGAAAGCAGTTCGGTTGATTACTCCGGCGATTTGATTGCCTGTATCCACCGTATGTGGGTTTATAATAATCTGCACAGAGATCCGACAAAAGTCCGTTCGATTTATCTGGATCAGAATTACGAATTAAAACAGTTGGATAATCTCCCTTCGGTCAGCGCATTTCTTGCAGAAATCCGCGATGATATCCACAATATGGTTGAAGCAGAAATGGAAGGTTTTATCTCCCTGAGGGATTTTCCGCCGTCGCCGGGAGAAAGATGTAATACCTGCCAATTTTTCAAGTTTTGTCAGAAACGGGATACTTTTAAAGAAATCCTGAAAAAATAAAACATAAGGTTTAACACAGCAATATGAAATATATCGGAGCTCATGTCAGTGCTCAGGGGGGCGTAGAAAATGCACCGCTGAATGCTCAGATGATCGGCGCAACGGCGTTTGCGCTGTTTGTTAAAAATCAGAGACAGTGGAAAGCGGCTCCCCTGTCGGCGGAATCCATCCGCAAATTCAAAGAAAACTGTCAGAAGTGCGGATTTTCTCCTGCTCAGATATTGCCGCATGACGGTTATCTGATCAATCTCGGACAACCGGATAAAGACAAACGCCGTCAGAGTATTGAAGCGTTTGTTGATGAACTTGAACGTTGTGCCGCATTGGGACTTGACCGTTTGAATTTTCATCCCGGCAGTCATCTGCGTCTGGTCAGCGAAGAAGAAGATATTGCAATTATTGCTGCAAGCGTGCGCGAGGCTCTTGATCGGGTTCCGGGGGTGACTGCCGTTTTTGAAAATACCGCAGGGCAGGGCAGCAATATGGGATACTGTTTTGAACAGCTTTCTGCCATGCTTGAACAGGTTGGATTGCCCGATAGGGTCGGTGTCTGCATTGATACCTGTCATGCCTTTGCCGCCGGATACGATCTTTCAACACCCGAAAATTTTGAAAAAGTCTGGAGCGATTTTGACCGTCTGATCGGATTCAACTATTTGAAGGGCATGCATATCAACGATGCCAAAGCCGGTGTCGGCAGCCGCCTTGACCGTCATGAAAGTCTTGGCGCAGGAACGTTGGGATGGAGCGTTTTTGAAACCATCGCTTCTGACAGCCGTTTTGATAATATTCCTCTCATCCTTGAAACGGTCAATCCCGACATCTGGAAAGATGAAATCAGCCGCCTTAAAGCTGCTGCTGAAAAATAAGGCTCTGTTCCCTATACGGGTAGATAATTACCCGTAGGGTATTGTTCTTACTTTATAAAATACTTCGCTTTTCTTGAAAAGGGTTGGGGTTTGGGGAAGGGGAAAACTTCTTTTCTCGTGAAAAGAAGTTTTCCCCTTCCCCAAGAACCATCTACCCTTGTCGGAAACAGCGCAAAAAATAAAAAAGCCGTGTCCCCGCATGGGACACAGCGTTTTTTCAGTCCTCTTTGATAACGATAACGCTGTTGAGCGTGCCGAAATCATTGGCGGCAAAATTGGGATTGGCTTCGTCAAGAACCCATTCCCCGTTGATGACGAATTTATATTCGTAGTACCCGGGGGCAAGCTCCATATTCAACTGGTAGCATTTTTTTACGGAGTTGTAAGCCATTTGAGAATTGTCGGGTTCCCAGTCGTTGAAAGAACCGGCAAGACAGACCGTTCTGCCTTGTCCTGCCTGCAGCTCAAAAGTAATCTTTTTTTTGCCGGAAGCAGTCTTCTCTTTATTTACTTTTACCACAATCAACTCCGTTTCTTGAATGTTTATAAACCGGTTACCGCAAAACGCCCTGATATATTTCAACATCAAAAGCATATATATAATATACACCTTTTTTCTGATAAATCAAACAGTTGAAAGTTCCTGTATATATTTTTTTACGGATTTGCCTCTTTATTCACAAACTTTATCTGTTTTTTTTGAGATATGCTGAAATAACTTCTGAAAGATAAAACAATCCCATTGCAGAGAGCGTGACCGCAAAGGGCAGGGCGGGTATTTGATACCGGGGCGCAGTGATGGCTCCGGGGAGAAACAGATAGTATTCCGCAAAAGCAAGGAATATCAACAGCTCAAGAAACTTTTGCCTGATGTTTTTTACATCGCAGAATAACTGAACGGCACATCCTGCGTAAGTCAGCAGAGTCGGCAGTAAAAGCGGCAGAAACAGTAAAGGAAGATAAATTTTTCCGTCAAAATAATGATTGACTGCCGCCCATACACCTTGTTTTGCCATGACACCCATCGTGCCGCGTCCGGCAGAAGTGACGCCGAGAATTTCAAATCCGGTCGGAACATCGGGTAAAAGGATTTTCCATTGAAACTGCTGTTTCAGCCAGATGAAAGGATGAGCCAGAATCAGACGGGTATATTCCTTTTTCCGGTAGTCAACCTGACTTTTTTCAGTCGGGAAACGCTGTTTGTCCGAAAAGAGTTTGTTCAGATTTTTCAGCATAACGGCCTTTTCGCTTTCAAAATCAGTGCCGTTGACTTCAGCCAGCAGCATAGCACCGTTCTGATGGAGCATTGCTCCTGTATTGACATCAATGCAGAAACCCGCATCCCGCATGGCATTGCGTGCCATCCAAGGCGAAATCACGCCCCAGAAAATCAGCAGAAACAACAAACTGTTCAAAAGCTTCTTTTTCCAACTGATTCCGGAAACAAAGAAAATCAGCGTGATTCCCGGCAGAAACCACAGCAGATTGATCGGACGGATCAATGTTCCCAATGCCGCCGTCAGGGCGGTCAATATGATGAATCGGCTCTTTTTCTGCTTGAGAAACAGAATAAACAGCCAGAGCTGCAAAGCCGTCAGGACTCCGAAAAATGTGTCCGTAAGCAGCATGGGAGCATTGACGATGGCTGTCAGGTTGAAAGCATAGAGTGCTTCGGCCAGAAGTCCCGTTTTATAATCGGCATATTCCTTTGCCGCAGCGTAAACCACTAAAGAGGCAAGACCGCCGGCAACGGCAAAAAAGACTGAGATGACCAGCGGGGAATCAATCGCTTTGAGCAGAACTGCCGCCGTTACAGAAAATCCGGGCGCGCGGATCGAGCCCGGATAACCGTTTCCGTTGACAAGGGAGTAAGCCGCACGCATGTAAAATTCCGAGTCCGGGCGCAGATAGCGTTCATGGTTTTGTGCAAGTATTCCGGGCAGAACAAAACACAAACGAAAGAAAATTCCCGCAACTGCAATGATGATAACAGGATACAGCGGATGTTTTTTGAAAAAGTCAATCAAAATAATTCCCCCTGAACAAGCTCATCTGTATCATTTGTCTGAACAGCCGGAGTCTCCGGTGTCGCAGGATTCTCAGCATTCTCCAGCATATTGATAAAATCATCCAGACTGATGGTTTTTATGCCGTACTTTGCCGCTTTATCCAGTTTTCCGCCGGAGGCAGAGGGATCTGCTGCAACCAACAGACTCAACTCTTTTGAAACGTCACCAACCGGCTGATATCCGGCAGACTGTGCCATTTTTTCATAAAAGGAGCGTTTCTCCGGCATTTTTCCAGTAAAACAGACGGTCGGGCGCGATTGAGTTGTTTTTCCTGTTGATGAAATAAGATTGACTGCACTTAAAAGTTCATCAAGATAGACTGCCTGCAAGTTCAGCTCTCCACTGATGGCGGCGGCTCTTTCAGGACCGATTCCCTGAAGATTTGAAAGTTCTTCAATTGTCATATTCTTCAGTTCATCCAGAGAATACTCTTTTAAGAGCTGCCGGGCGATATTGATACCGATTCCCGGAATATTCATGGAGGCAAGCAGCTGATAATCATTCACGTTCTTCGCCCGCTGCAATTCTTTGAGGAGATTGGAAGCGGATTTTGAGGCAAACCCCTCTATTTTAAGCAAATCCGTTGCAGATAAATCAAAAAGATCCCTGACGTGCCGAACCAGACCTTTTTCAAAAAGTTTGGCAAGCGTTGCGCCGCCGAGATTATCGATGCCGAAACATTTGACTGCTGCCGTCAGACGCTGCAGAAGTGTTCCCGGACATTCGGTATTCGGACAGCAAAGTTCCGGTCCCTTCCTCAGCAGAACTGTTCCGCATTGCGGACAGTTGCTTATCATGGGATCTTTGCGGAAGATTCCCGGTTCCGAGGCAATGATATGCGGAATGACATCTCCGGCACGTTCCACGGTGATCTCATCCCCGATCATTACGCCGAGGGACAGTACATTTTCAGCATTGTGCAAAGTTGCTCTTGTGATCGTTGTTCCTGAAATTTCGATCGGCGAAAAAATTGCAACGGGCGTCAGACAGTTTTTCCCGGAACTCCATTCCACATCCTGAAGAACTGTTTTCTTTTGGATGTTGGTGAATTTATAGGCAATCTCTCCGCGGGGATGGTGGACTGTACTGCCAAGAGAGGCTCTGAATTTTTCATCGGCAAACTTCAACACGATACCATCCTGCGGGTAGGGCAGGGCGGCAAGCTGTTCTTTTATACTTTCCCAATTGGATTCCAACTGAGAAAGAGGCAGTTCCATTCGGTAAAGCGTGTAATCCGCCAGCGTGATTTTTGCGTGCTGGGCAAGCATGTGCGTAATATCTTTCAAACCCATTATTCCGGCGACCGCATTGCGGCAGTTTTTGTAGCTGCCGCCGTCTTTTTTGCGGATATTGGTATAAAGATTTTTGAAATCATCTTCTCTTATGAGCAATTCTCCGCGCGCCGGACGGTCAAGGGGACCGATGTAGCCGGGGGATTCCAGTTCAATAAGCGGGAGTTTGTCTGAAATGTCCTCACCGAATTCCCCGTCGCCTCTTGTCGCAAGAGTTTTTCCGTCAAAACTTGCGGAAATTCCGTCGTACTTTGGTTCAATAAAAAGAAGTTCGTCTTTTGAACGGGCGAATTTATGTGCCCATTCAAGCAATTCCCCGAGAGAATAGGCTTTGTCAAGAGAGAGCATGGGGGACAAGTGTCTGACCTTGCCCGTTCCGGCAACCGATGGCGCATGAACTTTTGACAAAAGAGGATTATCCGGATCGACCTTCTGGAGTGCGCGGACGATTTCATCGTACTGCGTATCAGAGATTTCCGGAGCATTCAGTTCCCAGTACAGGCGGTTATGGTGTTCAAGCAGCTGAACCAGCTCATCCCGCCCCATCATTTCCAAATCAAAGTTTTCTGTTTTCATAATGAGAATAAATATAATGCTTGAATTTGCATTTTTCAAGTTGCTGTATTATATTAATTAAACATTGTGTCAATAAAGACATTTAGGAGTACAGAACAATTATGTCAAAAGGTTTTAATGTTGCAGTTGCCGGAGCTACCGGCGCTGTCGGTGTGGAAATGGTCAAAACTCTGGAAAAGAGAAATTTTCCGGTCAAGAATCTGCGTCTTCTTGCTTCTGCAAGATCTGCCGGCAAGACCATGAAATTCCGTGGTGAAGATATCGTTATTGAAGAGCTTACCGAGAATTCTTTCAAGGGTATTGATATCGCTCTTTTCAGTGCGGGCGGAGATATTTCCCGTCAGTTCCGCAAGAGTGTTGTTGATTCCGGAGCTGTCATGGTTGACAACTCCAGCGCATTCCGTCTTGAAGCGGATGTGCCGCTGGTCGTTCCTGAAGTCAACCCCGAAGATATTGCAAAGCACAACGGCGTAATCGCCAATCCCAACTGCTCCACGATCATCATGCTGGTCGCAGTTGCGCCGCTGCACAGAGCCAAAAAGCTCCGCCGTCTTGTCGCTTCCACCTATCAGGCAACCAGCGGTGCCGGTGCCAAAGGTATGAATGAACTGATTGTCCAGACCGGGCAGCTGCTCGCCAATCAGCCTATCGAACCCAAAGCCTTTGCCCATCGTATCGGATTCAATTTGATTCCTCACATTGATGCGTTCTGCGATAACGGTTACACCAAAGAAGAACTCAAGATGCTCAACGAAACCCGCAAGATGCTGCATGATGACTCCATCCGTGTTTCCTGCACCTGCGTCCGTGTGCCGGTTCTCCGCGCTCACTCTGAAGCACTCAATCTTGAGTTTGAAGACGAGATCACTCCCGAAGAGGCACGCGCCATTCTGACTGCTGCCCCCGGCGTGACCGTTGTTGATGATCCGGCAAACAAGGTTTACCCCATGCCGATCGATGCAACTGAGATGTATGATGTTCTGGTCGGACGTATCCGTCAGGATATTTCCCGCGATGACCGCAGAGGACTGGATATCTTCATTTCCGGAGATCAGGTTCTCAAAGGTGCTGCGCTTAACGCTGTTCAGATCGCAGAACTTCTCTGATTTGACAATTTTTGTTTATTTCAGGAGCAGATGATGAGCAGGAAAAATTTTTCGTTCAACAGATTCACGTTGATCGGCTTCGTCTGCTCCGGACTGTTTCTTTCCGGTTGTTCTTCTGCCGGAAAGAACAGTTATGATACTGTTGCCGGGTATCTTGAATCCGGCGGCAGTTATTACCGTATTTCTCAAAATACGGAGACGTTACAGATTTTCAAAAATTCACTCAGCTGCTTTGAAAATTCTTTGTTTGACGGGGAAGACCTTTCTTTCAACGAAAACAAAATGCTTGCAAGTGCGCTGTATGAATTGATATTCCGCCATTCCGGTATTGCGGTGTGTCAATGGAGTGGCGCAAGTTCCGTCCGGTTGCCTGATAAACTTGATGTATTGTACCGGAACCGCCGTTTTTATCTGCTGCCGGAAAATCCGTCCGGATTGTTGTGGCAGATGCCCGGAAAAAAGAATTATCCCGTTCTCAAAGAATTGTCTGAACTTCCTGCCGATACCATTTTTGCCGGCGACTTCTTTCTGAATTTGAATGTGTTGGGAGAAATTCTTTCTGACTGTAAAATCAATGCTCCGGAATTTGAAAATTTCTGCCGGGGATTTTTTAATTCCGATTTCAAGAGCGTCGCAGATAATATATCCGGAGAATGGGGAATCGTTGTTTTTCCGTCTGCCGGAAAAGACTATATGGATTTTGTCATCACCTGTCCGGATAAAAATAAAATCCTTTTCAACGCCATTGCCCGATTTGTCAAAATGTTTCCTCACGGCAGAGTTGAAGGAAATGAGGCTTTTTTGCGGAATGAGGATTTCAAGGATGATGTCTCCTGTCTGTTCGGAGACAAGCGCCTGACGATCTTTTCAAGCAGCAAGGCAAAAGAAAAGTTTTTATCTTCAAAATCTGTTCTGTCATCTCAGCCGGAGTTTAAAAGATTGTCAGCCGGAATTCCGCAAGAGGGCGTCGCTGTCTTTTATTATGCCGGAATAAAACCGGAAACCCGGACGGTTGTTCTGCCGCCGGAATTGGGCGGCGGGAAAATTGATCCGGCGGATATTGACCGTCCGGGATTGGCGGTTGTCCGCCGCGAAAAAAACGGAATTGCAATTGTCAGTCACAGTGGATTTGATGTGCCTGCTTCTGAGATTGCACGCTTCGTGTTGAAGCCGTTTACGGAATTGCTTGCGTATCCGGAATTGTTGAAATTTGCTGACAAAAAAACTGAAAAGAAAGTGCCTTCCCCGGATGCCGGTTCTGAACAGGCTGCACTTGCAAAAAACGGACAGTGCCGGAAAAATATACAGAAAATTGCAGCGGCATTGAAACTTTATGCAGAAAAGAACAAATCCATTCCTGCTGAAATGGATATTGCCGGAATCCGCCGTCTGCTGGATTCCCGTTTGATAAACTTCAGGGATTTGATTTGTCCTGCAACAAAAGATAAGGAAGTTGCCTCTGCAGATTTGCTTGATTTCAACAGCTGCAGTTATATTTATCTGGGAGCCTGGGGAAAAAAATGTCATGCGAAACTTCCCGTTGTAATTGATCGTCCGGGAAATCATCCGGATTCTCTGCATGTACTTTTTAACGATGGTTCCGTTGAGTTTTTCAAACTTGAAAATTGTGTCAACATCAAACGTGTTGCCGGATTTCTTCATACCAGATACAACTATTCAGAAGAGGATTTCGGGGAGTTGATCAAGAGAGCATCTCTCCTTGATGATTGTTTTGAAAAGCGTTAATTGATTATTATTTCAAACAGGAAGGTTTGGATCATGGATAAAAAAAATAACAACAGAAAATTCAGTAAAGAGGCTGCGAAAGCGTTGGAAAATTGCCTGAATGCTTTTTCTCTTACGGAATTCTCCCGTACGACCGGAGTCCGTATTGAACTTTTGCGGCGTTTCATAAACCGTACCGCAAGAGATGCCCGGGCGGAAACATGGGATAAAATTTATCCCTCTTTGAAACCGTTGCTCGTTGGACCGGAACCCCGCAATAATCCGCCCCGGCGCCTTGGCTCTCCGTACCGCCGTCATGCGGAACTTGTGGAAATGCTCAGCGATCAGAAAGTTTTGCTGGATGTTTTTGATATTTTGAATGATGAGCAGAGAAAAGAAGCAATAAAAACGCTTGAGTCCGCCTGTTCAGAAAAGAGTGTTCCTACGACCTATAAAAGTCTTTCTGACGAAGAAAACAGGCTGATGGGGGCATTTCTGGCACTTCCTCCGGAAGAACAGCAGAATCAGCTTCTTGCGCTTGTCCGTCAGGGAACTGAGAAATTGAGAGTTCGCCGTAAGGAAATGTTCTGATATTCCGGAATGTGCAGATAACTTGATTTGATATCCTGAAGTACAGGGGGAGTTGTGAAGAAGAACGATAATATTTACAGTTCAGTGTGGCGCGATTTGTTCCGGATCGTTGACAGTATACGGGTTCGCAGCAGCGACAACCGGGATAAGCAGTTTTTTTCATTGACTTTTAATCAGTTGCGTATGATCCACCGTGTTTATACATATCAAACTGAAAATGACGGACGCGGTATTTCTTTGAAAGCATTGGCTGTCCGTCTGGGAATCACGCCTGCGGCTGCCAGCGAAATGGTTGATACTCTTGTCAGAAAGAGTGTTTTGACCCGCAATGTGGACGCTGCTGACCGCAGAGCTGTTGCCATTGTGGTTTCCGAAGAATTGCAAAAGCATTTTCAGGCCAGAGAAGATGAGTTTTCTGCCTGTTGTGCAGACTTGTTGAGTATTCTCTCTGATGAGGAGCAAACTTTCTTTACGCAAATTGCCGGTCGTCTGGCAGAGTATGCAAAGGCAAATTTTGAAACGGAAAATGACGGGAATCTGAGCGAATGATAAAATTTTCTGCTTCAAGACTTGATAAAGAGTCTATTGAGTTGTCCGGCAGCGAACCCGCTGAATTTCTGGATCTTTCTTCTGAAGATCTCTACAAGGCCGTATCAGATATTGAATATGATTTGCTGGTTAAAAAGGTTTCCGGCGGTGCATTGGTTTCCGGCAACTGCCGGGTGATCGTTGCTTCTGAGTGCGGCCGATGTCTTGAACCGGTTGAGGTCGAAATCGCCGCCGGAGATATTGAGATGTTTTTTGATTTGGATGAATACGGTGATGAAGTGGATATATCAGAAGATATCCGTTCCGAGTTACTGCTTGAATTGCCGATGTTTGTTCTCTGTGATGATGATTGTGCCGGATTGTGTCCTGATTGCGGCAGCAATTTAAATAAAAGTGCCTGCCGCTGTCATGAGAAACCGCACGGTTCTCTTGCCTGGGGCGAACTTGATAATCTGGATTTGAAATAAACAATATAAAATATAAGGAATTGTCAATATGTTTGAAATTGAAATACGCAGAACTTTTGCGGCAGCCCATCAGCTCAAAGGATATGATGGTGACTGCCGGAATCTTCATGGTCATAATTATTCCGTCGTTGTGACCGTTCACGCAAGTGAATTGAACAATGTCGGTATTGCACTTGACTTCAAGAAATTGAAAAAATGTCTTGATGAAGTGATTGAAGCTTACGATCATCACAATCTTTCTGAGCTGCCGGAGTTTGCCGATATCAACCCGACCAGTGAAATTCTTGCCCGCAGCATTTATCGTCAGATGAGTGTAAAACTCAATACCGATGAGGTCAAAGTCAACCGGGTCAAAGTCGGAGAATCCGAAAACTCCGATGTTGTTTATTTTGAGAATTGATGTATGCTTCGGGTTATTGAAGTTTTTACAAGTATTCAGGGCGAGTCAACGCAGGCGGGGAGAAAGTGTTTTTTTATCCGTTTGGAAAAATGCAATCTTTCCTGTGTTTACTGTGATACAACTTATGCTGCTTCGGGCGGTTATTCTGCCGGAGTTGAAGAGTTGGTTTCAGAGGCAGAAAAGTCCGGCGTTGATCTGGTTGAAATCACCGGCGGGGAACCGTTGCTGCAGGAAGATACTCCTGCTCTGTGCAGGGCTTTGCTTGCTGCCGGATTTGAGGTCATGATAGAAACCAACGGTTCTCTTTCCATCAAAGATATTCCGGCAGAAGTGCGGCGCATTGTGGACTGCAAACTGCCGGATTCCGGTATGAGTGAATACATGCTGGCAGAAAATTACGACTTGCTGACTCCCCGGGATGAGGTGAAGTTTGTCGTTTCCTCACAGCGGGATTTTGATTATGCGGTTGAAGTCTGCCGTCGCTATGATTTATTTGCAAAGACTCCGAATCTGCTTGTTTCTCCGGTGTGGGGAAAATACGAATTTAAAGAATTGGCTCAATGGGTGATTGATTGCGAACTGCCGTTGCGTCTGCAGCTGCAGTTTCATAAAATCATCTGGGGCGATATGCCGGGAGTTTGAAATATGAGTGATGCAAAAAAACATGCTGTTGTACTGTTGAGCGGCGGAGCTGATTCCGCCACCTGTCTTGCTGTTGCACGCAGCCGCGGATTTATAACGCACGCTTTGAGTTTTGATTACGGTCAGCGGAACCGCTGTGAATTGGAGTATTCCCGGAAAATCGCAGAACAGCTTGGTGCTGTGGAACACCGCATCTTCAAGCTGAATATCGCCCAGTGGGGTGGTTCGGCATTGACGGATTCAAGTATTGATGTGCCGGAGGAATCCGCAGTCGGGATTCCGGTAACTTATGTTCCTGCCCGGAATCTGGTGTTTCTTTCGCTTGCTGCCTCTTGGGCTGAAACGTTGAAAGCCCGTCACATCTTTATCGGCGTGAACAGTGTGGATTACTCCAATTATCCGGACTGCCGCAAAGAATTTATCGAGTCGTTTTTGAACACAGTCAATCTGGGGACATGTGCCGCTGATGAGGATTGGAAGTGGAGCATTGAAACTCCGCTTCAAGATTTGAGCAAGGCGGAAATCGTCCGTTGGGGTACTCAGTTGGGGGTTGATTATTCGTTGACAGTAACCTGTTATACACCTGATTCTGACGGCAGGGCATGCGGAAAATGTGCCAGCTGCCGTTTGCGCCGGGACGGGTTTATCGCAGCAGGTTTGGACGATCCGACAAGGTATTATTGAGGTTTCAGACAGAATAGTTGTTGATTTTTGCCGGATTTGAACAAAAAAAGACTTGTATATCTGCTGAAAACGGTGTATCTTTACCAAAGGTATACTTTATCTGAGTGTGAAATTTGATAAAATTTGCAATATATAACAAAATAATTTGGAAAACTGTATGAAAAAGGTATTCGTAACCGGAATCACCGGCTTGGTGGGCAGCGCGTTTGTTGTGGAACTTGTCCGTCAGCGGGATGATTATGAATTTGTTTGCCTTGCCCGCAGCGGCGGCGGCCGGACAGCCGAGCAACGGGTTGATTCTATTGTCCGTGATGAGTGTGCATTTGACAGCTGTCCTGAAATTGCAGACAAGGTGTTGAGCCGCATTACTGTTGTTGACGGAGATGTTGTGACCATTGATCCGGAACAACTGGCGGCAGATCCCCGTATGAGTGGAATTGATGAAGTGTTCCACTGTGCGGCGGATGTGAATCTGGGCAAAGATCCTACCGGAAAGACATTCCGTATCAATTTCAACGGAACTCAGAATATCGTCCGTCTGGCTCAGCTGCTCAAAGTTTCGGCGATCCACTATGTCGGAACGGCTTATATTGCAGGGAAACTTGTCGGAACGGCTATTGAGAACAATCCTGTTGACAGCGGATTCAACAATCCTTATGAAGAGAGCAAGTTCAAGGCTGAAATGCTTGTCCGCAACTCCGGAATACCGTTTTCCATCTACCGTCCTGCCATCGTTACCGGCAGACGTTCTGACGGCAGGATCCGCAAGCCTCTTGCGTTCTATCGCGTGCTTGAATTTATCGGCAAGATGAAAAGTCATGCCTGCAGCAAGGCGGGAGTTGATCCTGCCAACTGGTACAATATCAAGATGAATTTTACGATTGCTCCGTCTGAGCGCGTATACTTTGTGCCGATCGACTATGTTCAGGAGGCGATTACGGCGCTGTTCCAGAAACCCGTCTGCAATCAGGCGTATCATATTACGGGTGACAGTCCGCTGACAACGCTTCAGATTGAAAACACGATTGCGCGTGTTCTCCGTCTTGACGGATTGACCGTCGGAACTGAAAAGGTGTTTGAAGAACAGGACGACCGTCTGATGGGACGTTTCCTCGGAGATCTTTACCCCTATTTCAAGGGCGATATCATCTTTGATCAGAGCAACGTCCGCCGCGACCTCGGAGACAAAGTTCTTGATTGGACCTACGGTGTTCAGGGACTTGAGAAACTGATCCGTTCATTCTTCGTCGATTACTTCCCCAATGTGGAGTGGATTCAACAAATCGCAACAACAGAACCTGACCGCGAACCGAAGCGTTCAGGAAATTGATAAAAATATTATATAGGAGGATTCTTTTATCATGGAAAAGCGTTTGACTATCATGCCTTGCCTGGATATGCAAAATGGGCGCGTGGTCAAAGGAGTTCATTTTGTTGACATTGCCGATGCCGGAGATCCGGTTGCATGTGCAAAAGCTTATTGCGCCGCAGGTGCTGATGAGCTTGCCATGCTGGATATCACCGCAACAGTGGAAAACCGAAAGACTCTTGTTGAAGTCGTTAAAAAAGTTGCAGATGTTTGTACTGTACCTTTCACTGTCGGAGGAGGCATCCATGATATTGAATCTGCCCGTGCCGTTCTTCAGGCGGGAGCCAATCGTGTATCTACCAGCAGTGCAGCGTTCAGAAATCCGGAATTGATTCCTGCATTGATCAAGGAATTCGGTGTTTCAGCGGTGACTGTTGCGATTGACCTTGATGTGAATCCGGCGATGCCTTCCGGCTATGAAGTTTACATTGACGGCGGCAGAACTGCCACCGGTTTTGATGCTGTTGAATGGGCAAAGAAAGTTGATGATTACGGCGTGGAAGTCATTCTTCCGACCAGCAAGGCGGGAGACGGCGCGCGCACGGGATATGACATTCCGGTCATCAAGGCGATGGCGGCGGCATGCCGGGCAAAGATCGTTGCCTCCGGCGGCGCCGGAAAAATGGAAGACTTTCTTGAAGCGGCACAGGCGGGCGCACAGGTTCTTCTGGCGGCTTCAGTATTCCACTTCCATTTGATTGACATTCCCGAACTCAAAGAATATCTGGGGAAAAACGGATATACGTTTTGAGTTTATTCGAGGTGAGCCGGATTTCCGGTTCAAGCAGTAATGAAGGAGACCGGTGCTGATTAAAAAGTATCGGTCTTCTGTGTTTTTTTTACTGACAGATAGAATGGTGTATTATGAGTAAATCAGTTCGTTTGTTATCTAGGGTTGCATTGCTTGCTGTTATTTTTTGCAGCAGTCTGCCGGCTGCTCCGGCAAAGAAGCCGGCAAAGCCAGCCGGTCCGAATAAAAACAGTATTGAATATAAGCTTGATAAAGCATATATTTCCGGTTTTTATGTGGAGTCCTGTCCGGCATCGGTGGCAGTAAAACTGCTTTCAACCAAAAAACTCGGTGCGCTTAAAGTTGTATTCAATCTGCGTGTCCGTCCGAATCAGGACCGTTCGATTACCTGGGATTTGAAAAAACGCACGACTGTGCGCGGGGCATTGAATCAGCTGACCAAATACGGTTATATGTGGCGCAAGACCGGACAGACAATCACCATTACGCCGGTTGGTAAGGATTCCGAGTGGAAAACCGGCTACGGCAGTCTGCGGATCATGGATGGTGATCCGAACTGGCTCAACAGATCCAGAGTCCGTAATGCCAAATTTGTCAATGCGCCTTTTGCGGATGTTGAAAAACTTCTGCGTACTCAGAAATATCGTATTACCGGCGTTGGCAAGACGCCGGTCCGTGTGACGTTTGCCGCCGGGAATGTCACATTGAAACAGTTTTTGTCCGCCGTTTGTATGGCAAGCGGGTTTGATTGCGAAGTCACCAAACAGCAGATCCGTTTCCGCAAAGGACCGGGAATCGGTTATTATCTGCGGGATGCAAAACTGAAAAAAGATATGGTCAAATACAAATATCCGATTGTGAAAAAACCTTTGACGATCGGTGAATTTCTCCAGAAAGCTCCTGCGAATACTCCCTGGGTGTTTTTGCATGTCCGTGGAATTTATATGCCGTATTATAAAGGCGTTGTTCCGACGGAGGTGTCAGGTATCACAATGGTGGATGCATCCGCATTGGTTGAAAAAGCTCTTGAGGTTGATGTCCTTTATGTGACCAACGGCGTTGCAATACTTGTGCCGCACCCGGGGAAGTCCCGTGTGGCATTTGCCCGTCGTCTTCAGATGAATCTGAAAAATTTGCATTTTGATAAAGCTCCGTTGAAAAAAGTTCTTGATGAAGTGACAAAACAGGGATTTGAAGCTGATCCCAACCGTCAGGGACTGCCGGTTATTGTGGCATTGAAAAAAGTTCCGCAGGAAAAAATCAGTATGAATATTGATGAAATCCGGGCTGAAGAATTTTTGCGCCGTCTTGCGTTGGCTGTCGGATGCTACGGTTATGTGTCCAATTGCGGAACAAGTTATATACTTGTTCCAAGCGGACTCTGGGGATTCAAGGGAATCACGCTCAATAAACTGAATCCGATGGAGTTGAAACCGATTCCCTCCGGTGCAGATTTTGTGGATGTGCCGTTGGATTTTGCCTCTTTTGATTTCAAGAATGTTACTGTTGAAAATGTGTTGAAATTCGTGCATGTTTTAAGTTACGTTCGTTTCGGCAGCAAATTTTCTGTGCGCTGGGTGATACCTCAGCGTGAAAGACTGCATGCTCTGGTCAGCTTTAAGGTTGAAGAACCGACAATCCGTGCGATATTGAAAGCTCTTTCGATCCGCGAAAAATTGTCTGTTGATTATCAGATGAACAGCGTGTATGTTAAACAGTACTGAGCTTTGGTTCACAGATAAAAAAAGACCGCTCAGGAATTTCCTGAGCGGTCTTTTGCTGTGCCGGGATACTCAAGCGTTTTGCCAGATCCCCGGGTACCGATGATGCAAAACAGGGAACACCGGCAAGGATTGATTGTGCGGCGCTGTACCCGCACCGCGCCCACGGTTCGGAAATTACGACTGGAAAAACTTGTGTCGGACATACCCTGCGGTCAAATACTCTCTGTCAAAATACGCCGCTTTCCGCCTTTGCACAAGGGGACAAAGGCGGGGATATACCGAAGCCGACGTTTCTGCCTCTTTTCTTGAGAAAAGAAGTTTTCTCCTGCCACAAGAACCATCTGCCCTTATCGGGAAAAAGGGGGTTATTTTTTGTCTTTGATGATGCCGCGGCGGACGAGGTAGTCCTGGCTGCGGATTCCCAGGAGCAGGGCAAGGACGCGTTCTCTGCCGGTGATGATCGTAACTTTACAGCCTGAACCGAAACGCAGGGGCATACGTTCATTGGTGAGAACGACTTTGACCGGATAATAATAATGCCCGTCCACTTTTTCCGGCAGCTGATAAATGGCATCCACCTGACCGTAGAAATAGCCGTAATCCAGATAGTTGTACTGGTTTGCCTCAATACGCACCCGCTGTCCCCGGCGGACTTTGTAGATTTGATTTTCAGGAATAAGCCCGATAACTTTTTTGTATTTGTTGGCGGCAAATTTTGCCACGGCATCTCCCTTGGTGTAATAATTGCCGGGACGGGGAGGGATATCTGTCAAAATACCTGAATCAGGTGCTTTGATGATATAGTCATCAAGGCGTCTGGTTTCCATCGCCAGTTCATCTTTCTTGGCGGAGAGCTGATGTTTGTACTGCTGCAATTCATCTTTGGCTCGCGCAATGATCTGCTGCGCCATACCGTCTTCAAGGCGTTTGACGTCGCGTTCAAGACGCTGAAAAGTCATTCTGGAAGAGAGCAGATTCAGTTCAACCTGCAGAAATTCCTTGCGGGTGACGGCTTTCTTTTCATAAAGCGTGGAATAGACCTGAAATTCTTTTTCAGCAAGTTTTAAACGTTCTTTAGCCGCTTCAAGTTCCAGCTCCGTATTGCGGTAATAGTCGGGCAGGGGGTCACGCTTTAAAATAGCAAGGGCTTTTTCTTTGGCGGAAACGATGGTTTCAAGCTCCTGAAGCTGATGTTTCAAAAGGGTGATTTTCTCTCTCTGACTGCGTGAGTCAAGCTCCATGACAGGTTCTCCTGCAGGAACTTCATCTCCTTCATGATGAAAAATTTTGATGCTCGGCGCATCGACGAGAGATTTTAAATCATATTCCCTGATGCCGGCGACAATACCTTTGCCGGAAACTTCATCATTCATTTTGCCGAAGACGACAATCAGAAAAAGAACAAGAAAAAGCAGTGCAATCACATAACCGATTCTGCGGAACGTTTTGAGCAGCCTTTGAAAATTGAATCTTTCACTCTGGTATGCCATTTTGAGTCATTCCTTATTTTGCTGCCATTTTCTTTTGTGTCTGATACAAATCGCGGTAGAGACCGGCTTGCTCCATCAACTCGTCATGCGTTCCCTGCTGAATCATTTTGCCGTGATCAAGTACAACGATTTTATCAGCATTGCGGATCGTTGAAAGACGATGGGCGATAATCAACGTGGTGCGGTTGACCATCAGACGGTCCAAAGCCTCCTGAACGACGTGTTCAGAAACAGTATCCAACGCACTGGTGGCTTCGTCCAGAATGAGGATCGAGGGATTTTTGAGAACCGCACGGGCAATAGCAAGACGCTGTTTCTGTCCACCGGAAAGAGAGGCGCCGTTTTCTCCGAGCATGGTATCGTAACCATCGGGAAGAGATTTGATGAATTCTGCAATATTCGCCATTTTTGCGGCGTGTTCGATTTCTTCCATTGTCGCATCTTCTTTTGCGTAGGCGATATTGTCCCTGACTGTTCCGGAGAAAAGGAAGGGTTCCTGAAGCACAACGCCGATATGACTGCGGTAAGATTCAAAGCCGAACTGACGGACATCGTAACCGTCAACCAGAATCGCACCGCCGGTCACATCATAAAAACGCAGCAGCAGATTGCTCAAAGTGGATTTGCCCGAACCGCTGGAACCGACCAGAGCGACTTTTTCTCCGGGGTGGATATCAAGCGTGAAATCGCTGATAACGGGGGCGGTATTGGCGTTGTAACTGAATTGAACGTGCTGGAATTCGATGTGTCCGTCAAGTTTTTTGGGATTGACCGGGTGGGCGCACTCTTTGATTTCGGGAATCGTGTTGAGCAGTTTGACGATACGGCTGGCTCCGACCATTCCCTGGGCAAGGGTTGCAACCTGAGTTGACAACAGCTGAATCGGGGTAATCAGCATATTGACGTAGGTGTAGAATGCAACAAATTCTCCGATGGTGATATCGTGACCCTGAACGAAGAATATACCTGTTCCGATCGTCGCAAGCTGTGTCATGATGACCAGCATATCAAAGATGGACCCCAATCCGATGGAGTCAAAAGTCAATTTCATCTGCATCTGGACTGTCGGACGCAGATTTTTGAAAAATCGGTGACATTCTGCCTGCTCTTTTGCAAAAGATTTTACCACTTTTGCGCCGGTTAATGTTTCAGAAAGATTCGCTGAAATTTCAGAAAGTTTTTCCTGCAGAACCATACTGTCTGCGCGCATGATTTTGCGGGAATAATAGAAGTTTAGAAAGTGCAGGGGCAGACTCATCAGCACAACCAGAGCCATCTGCCAGTTGAGGAAGAAGAGAATAATGGCGATGATGACCAGCTGAAAGAACTGTTCAGCCAGGGAGTTGATGATTCGTGCGAGCATATTCAGCAGAGAGACGTCATTGATAACGTTGCTGATAAGTTTCCCTGTCCGGTACTCCTCATAAAAGCGCAGCGAGAGACTCTGCAGATGTTTGAACACCTTTTGACGGACATCAACGATCAGACGGATTCCGGTATAGTCAATCATGCTTGAGAGCAGATAGCGCACAAGACAGCGTGAAAGATAAATAATCAGCATTGACACGCACAATACTGAATACAACAGATAATCCGCTGCCGGAAGAACACGGTCAATGGCGATTTTCAACATCCATGGAACGGTAAGTCCGATCAGGTTGAAGGTTATTCCCAGAAAAAAAGATGCGACAAGCATCTTGCGGTAGGGACGGAACAGGGCGAAAATCTTATCCAACGGCTGTTTGTCATATTGTTCCAGCACGTCTTTCCGACTCTGAGTTTTTGAGCGCAACATTTTAGATTTTTTTGTAACCTGAATTTATTTTTTTTATATTTTCCGGTTTAGTGACTTAAATTAGCACTGTTTTGTTTTTTTGCAATCACGTTTTGAAGAAAATAACAGATTTTTGCTCAAAAAAATCATTGCGCTTTGAATAACCGCTGAGATTTGCTGTACCGCGGTGGGCGGCGCAGTTGGTACGGATAGGTACGGATGGGTACGGATGGGTACGGAGAAAGGGGGCGCCGTATGCGCTGCATTACCCTGCGGGAACTCTGCGCGTTGTATTACCCGGCGGTAACTCTGCGCCCGAGCCAAACCAGACAGCGGCAAAGCAAACCCACGGGGTATCACATGACTTGCCACGGCGTAGCCCGTCAGGGCGAAGACGGGCGCTCCCATCATCATCTTATAAGTCTTATAAGTCTTATGCAAGCGTCACGCCAACGCAGACTGCATACCCCCGTTGCTATCAAGTTGCCAAGCATTCCCCTGCGGCAACTCTTGCGCCCGAGCCAAAAAAGAGACAGCGGCATGCAAACATAACGAGACGCCCCCGCAGACTGCATACCGCCGTTGCTGTCAAGCATTATGCGGGTTCAACGACGGTGACGACGGAACCTTTGCGGAGATCTTTTGCGGCTTCGCGGAAAGCTGCCATGTGCGGAGTGGCAAGGTGAGCTTTCAGGTGAGCTTCGGACTTCCAGCTTTCGACGATGGAGACGAATTTGTCTCTGGTTTCGGGGTTGACATCAAGACATGCTTCATATCTGATGCATCCGTCTTCGGCGAGGACGGTTGGGATGTTGTTTTTGAGGACTTTCATGAATTTTTCCATGCAGCCGGGATTGATTTCCATGCGGGCGAAAACGTGAACCATTTTTTATTCTCCTTTGTAGGCTTTTGTAAGAATATCTGATAATATTTTTTCGCTCTCATCCAGCGGAACGGGACGGGGAGCAAGTTCCAGTTTCATTTTATTGGCACCGGCACTTTTTGCCGTCTGTGCCATCAGGGCAGGGGTGAGATGCGGATACGCCGCAAGACTCGGGGGAACGCCGATGTTTTTCAGGAAAACTTTGTAAGAATTTATCACTTCTTCAGGGGTGTTTCCCTGGAAAATCTGAGCCAGTTCCATGGTGCGGCTGCAAACATCGGGATTACCCAGATAATACTGCCATGCCGCAGGCAGGAGCATGGCAACAGCCATACCGTGTTCGATTCTGCCGAACCATGAAAAACTGCAGAGGTGCGGCAATCCCGTGGACTTGAAACGGATGACCGAACCGCCCAGAGCCGCAGCAAAGGATAACGCTTCTCTTGCTTTGGCGTCTGAAGAGTCTTTCAACACAACGGGCAGGTTTTCAACGATCGCTCTGATACCTGCGATTGCGCGGTAATTGGCACTGCCGCTGGTTTCATCGGCACGGGTATTGAGAAACCCCTCAAGCAGATGAGACAAGGCATCACAAGCGGTCGCCAGCGTGACGGAATCAGGCATACTTCCAGTAAAACTGCTGTTTAAAAGCGCATATTCCGGAACGGTTTCTTTTTCAGCAATCAGGCGTTTGACATTGTTTTCTCTGTCAACGATGTTGGCATATTGCGTTGCTTCGGAACCGGTCCCGCTGGTCGTGGGAATGGCGATAATGCGGCGCAATTTGCGACCGGGATTTGCTGAAGAAAAAGAGTTGACTCCGAAAAGGTCATTGATATCCCACTTGGTTTCAACCAGGAGCAATGCGGCTTTTGCTGCATCGAGGACGCTGCCGCCGCCTGCGGCACAAACGGTATCAGCGCCGCATTCAAGAAGAAAATCACGCATGGCCGATACGGTTTTTATATCCGGTTCAGGCGGAATATCTTTCCAACGGAACAGTTCCACTGCGGATTCTTCGGCAATTTCGGTAACAAATTGAGCTGCGCCGCAGGTGTCGGCGGAGTGACGTCCGGTGAAAAGGACGACTTTTTCCGCCTTGTCAAAAATTTCAGTCAGCGTTTTTTTACATTCAACCGGACCGATGGCAAAGGTCTGGTCGGGAATGGAATCAAATAAATGCTTCATAAAAATCACCGTTTAAATAATCGCCGTTCCGGCGGAAATGATTTTGTAACGGTTCATCAAGCCCAGCGGAGGAACGGAAGCGGGCAGCTGACACTCCAATTCATCAATGCGGTCAATTTCTCCTGCGAGGAATTCGCGTATTCTCAGAGAGGTTTCTTCCAGACGGGCAATCAGCGTGGCATTGCGGGACTGGATGCGCTCCAAGCCGAAAGACTTGGCACAGTCAAGCCACTGTCTTCGGAAACTTGAATCAAATTCATCCGCAGCAGCAATCACAGACGGAATCACGTTGACGGCGATTTCACGCAGCGCCAGACGGTCGCCCTGATTGTAGGCGGCGTAGAGTGCGCCCTGAAACTCCAGCTTTTTAATGAGCAGAGTCAGAATATTGAGCATGTGTTCCATGTCTCCTGCGCCGGACAGTTCGGTGAACGGCATGAGCATACAGCGCAGTTCTTCATAGAGATCAAGCAGAAGCAGATCAAATTCGGGATTTCTTCTGCGGTAGTCGTGGAAAACGATTCCCTGAAGCGGATCATCCCAGATGAGAGAGGAGGGCTGGACTTTAAAGAGTTCACCGTCGCGGTTTTCAAGAACGGCATTGATGTCGCCTGCAGCGATGTGGGCGTTGAAGTCCGCCGGACCGCAGAGCGTATTGAAACGCTGTTCGGTTTTCTCTCTGCCGTTTTCTCCGAAAGCCAGATCTGCGGCATAGAAGATTCCGGCAAGGGAGGAATCGTAATTGCAGTAAGCACCGTCATCTCCCCACATGGTGAAAAAGAGTTCTTTTACCTCTTCTTTGCGGCAGGTTTCGATACAGGGGACGATGGTTTTTTCGGTCTGTTCGTGATCGTACCAGAGTTTTGCCCAGGTCCAGATGCCGGAACCCATGACAGGTTCAAATCCCAGTTCCCGGTGACGGCGGATCATGCCGGCAAAGATTGCCGGGTCTTCATGATAGTAATCCCAGTAGACCAACTGCACATTTTGGGGAATGGCGGCTTTGACGTCGGCAGGGATTTTCGACACCAGATCATAGTAGTCCTGCCGGGGATTGGAGAGGCGGAAATACATATCGGACCAGAGCATGGGGGAAAGCTGATATTTGGCACAGATTTCATTGACCTTTGCCAGATGACGGTTGAAAATATCAAATCCTCTTTCGTAACCGAAACGGTCGAGAAAGACACCGCGTCCCAGATCGTGGGTCTCATCCATACCGATATGGATACGGCGGCTGTCCAGAGCTTCGCTCCAGAATTTGATCATTTTTTCAATCAGTTCATAAGTTTCGGGCTGATCGACAAGAAGAACGGAATTTGTATCTTTGACTTTGTTGAAAACAGTCCACTGCATGAGTTGTTCAAGATGTCCGAGCGTCTGGATGCAGCCGACAAGTTCGATGCCAAGTTTCTTTGCGTAATTATCCAGTTCGCGAATTTCTTCGATGGAATACGCTCCGCGCATATAGCCGAAAACCGGTTCATCTTCAAGTTCATAGGTGTCTTCGCTGTAAAGCATGACAAAGTTGCATCCGGCAAGCGCAAGGCGGCGGAACCACATTTTCAGGTGTTCAACCGTCATAACCATATTGCGGGAGACATCCAGCATGATACCCAATGTGGTAAACGGCGTTTTATTTTCACCCTCAAGACGGGCGAGGGCGCTGCCGATACCGCGGGCGGCAGCGGGAATGGAGGTGTACTCAACTTCAACGCCGCCTTTGGAACGGATGACACGGGAGATGGTTTCATCTGCCGTAATACGTTTGAATTTCAATTTCAATCCGCGTCCGCCGTCGGACACGGGGTATTCTTCAGCTAAAGTATTGAGCAGCGGCGCAAGTTCCTCAGGGGTATCCGCAGCGGACCAGACCAGTTTTGACATGACTTCCATATCTTTAATCTCCGGAAAAGGTTGGATTGACGTTTTTTATCTGCTGACGGGAACGGAAACCGTTCCTGATAAACCGTTGACAAGCACTTTATCTTCAGCATTGAGCTTTGTGCCGGAATTGATTCTGCAAATAGCACAGGCGCACTCAGATACCGACGATACGCAGGATGAAGTTACGACACCCGCATCTTCGCCTGAAGGAAGCCCGACTTTATCTCCGGCATGGACAGATTGTTTTGACTCGAGTTTGACAAATACAAAACTGAAATTGGGTTTCATATTCAGTAAAGCGGCTTTTCCCGCAAAGTCATAATCGGGAATTTCAAGTCCGCAGTCAAGCGGCGTGGTTGTGCTGCTGTATTCAGTTCCAAGAATTCCTCTTTCAACACGGAGGATCTCTTTTGCGCCGTTGCCGCAGGGGCGTACCGGTTCAATACAGGTCAATTCATCCCAGAGGTCAATGGCGTTGTCAGCACCGCAAAAGAGTTCATATCCTGAAATGCCGCCTGAGGAATTGTTGACGATACAGCGGATTCCGGCAATTTCAACAATGCCGCAACAGCCGGGGAGGGGAAGATCAGATGCTTCTGCTTCTTTCAACACATTCAGTGCTTCCGGACCCAACAGGTCGATTTTTGCAATTGCTTCGGTCAAATCCTGAACAACGGTATCTGAAGAAACTTTTTCAGTAAAGTGTTTGAGGACACCGGCAGTTGATTCCGCACTTGAAGTTATGAAAAAATCATCTTCCGCCATTCTGAAAACTGATACTTCTGCAATAAAACAGCCGTTGTCAGCCAGAAGATAATTCTGACGGCTCTCTCCGGGTTCAGAAGAGGACACTTTGTACATTAAAACTTTATCAAGTTCCTGAACACAGGCTCCTCCCGCAATACGGATTTTTCCGGTCTGACAGGAATCAAATATGCCGCAGAAACGGCTGACGTGTTTGTGTTCAGCCAGGACACCGCCGGGATAATTGACCGGCAGATGCCAGCTGTGAAACGGTGAAAACTTGGCATCAAGTTCTTTGTGTATTTCAGCCAGAACGGTATATTTCGGCATGGGGGAACTCCGTTAAGTTAAATCATGTCAGATATTGCTGTCGAGAACGGCAGTGGAGTTGTGAATGATTTCCACAGCCTTTGCCATGCCTTCGGGATGACGGAAAACAGCGGTTCCGGCGACCTGAAGATTTGAGCCGTAAGCTGCCGCAACGGGAGAAGTTTTGGCATCAACGCCGCCATCGGTCTGCAGCTGGATCTTGAGTCCGCGTTTGAGGATCTCTTTTTTGATTTCCGCAACTTTGGGCATCATATCCTCCATGAAACTCTGTCCGCCGAATCCGGGTTCAACGGTCATGACAAGCACCATATCCACCATTTCAAGATACGGGAAGATGGCGGAAGCCGGTGTTTTGGGCTTCACAGAAATACCGACGGTACAGCCCGCTTCACGGATCGCCGCGATAACGGCAGCGGGATCATCCAGGGATTCAACGTGAAAAGTGATGTGATCGGCTCCGGCATCGGCAAAGACTTTGGCGTATTTCTGCGGATGATCGATCATCAGGTGGGCATCAAAGAGCAGCGTGCTGTTCTTGCGGATACTTTTGATGACGGGAACGCCGAAAGAGATGTTGGGCACGAAACTGCCGTCCATCACGTCCAGATGGAGCATATCGGCACCGGCAGCTGTCACTTCAGCAATGTCCTTATCCAGATTGCCGAAGTCGGCTGCCAGCAGGGAGGGGGAGACCAGAACTTTATCGGTCGGAAGAGTTCTCAAATCATATTTCATTTTTCTGTTCCTTTTTTTATTTTGTTTTACAAAAATTGTTCTCTTGAAATATACACGCTTTTTATGTTTTTTACAACTTTTATTTCTTCTGTTTGCCGCAGAATTGCAGATTTCCCGATCAATTCTTGACTTTGTTCCTTAAAAAGTGTATATTTTATAACATCGCAGTTCAACCAATGGTATTTCTGTCGGCACAAGGTTACGGAAATACTGAAAAATTTATGGAGTGTTTTATGAGTGTAGCAGTTGTCATGGGAAGCAAGAGCGATCTTGATATCGTTCGCGGAGCATTTGATGTGTTGAAGGAATTCGGTATTCCCTTTACCGGCAGAGTTCTTTCGGCGCACCGTACACCTGAAGAAGCCGCTGAATTTGCTGCCGATGCCGAAAAGAACGGCCTGAAAATCATCATCTGTGCAGCGGGTATGGCGGCGCATCTGGGCGGCGTTATCGCAGCCCATACGACATTGCCGGTTATCGGTATTCCGGTAGCTTCTGCGCCTTTCAACGGCTTGGATGCGCTTTTTTCCATCGTTCAGATGCCTCCGGGAATTCCGGTTGCCGCTGTGACGGCAGGTAAGGCGGGTGGAAAAAATGCCGCGTTGTATGCCATTTCAATTCTGGCTTTGAGTGACAGTTCTCTTGCCGAAAAACTCAAAGCATTCAGAGCCAAACAAAAAGAACAGGTCCTTGCCGCTGATCTTGAACTTCAGAAGGAGCTGGCGGACTGATGAACTTCACGCATTTGATCGGAACAGTCGTCAAACTGACACTGCTTTTGACGCCTTTTTTTGTACTTGCTGTTTTTATCAGCAGCTGCGAAGGATGGCCGCAGAAAGAACGCAAGCAGCTGGCAGGGCGGATCGCCCTTGCCGTGCTGGTGATTTGTATCGTTCTTTATCTTTGCGGAGAAAGTCTGTTCCGTTATCTGGGAATTGGTCTGGATGCGTTCAGAATCGGCGCAGGACTGGTTCTCTTGCTCAACGGTATTTCCATGGTCCGTGACAATGTTGTTCCCGGACGGCATGTTGAAAGCGACGGCGATATGGCTGTCGTGCCTCTTGCTCTGCCGACGACTGTCGGTCCCGGAACCATCGGTGCGCTGGTGGTCATGGGTGCAGGCGACCGGGGATATCAGGCAAAAATCGTTGCGGTTCTTGCCATCATCATTGCCTCTGCGGTGATTTATGTGATTTTGAGATACTCTGAATACATTTCAAAACTTATGAAACGCAAAGGTATTGCCATCATGAGCAAGTTGACCGGTATGTATCTGGTAAGTTTAGCCGCTCAAATCATTTTTGACGGTATCAGAAACTTTTTACTGGTCAAATAAACTTTTGCGACAAAAAAATCCCGGCGGTTGTACCGGGATTTTTTTTGTTTACTCAAGAGAAGACGGCTGTTTTCCGTGGATGATCTGTCCCGGGTCTTTGGAGAAATCCTGGAGCATGAACGATATGCCGGTAAGTCTGTTTTCAAGTCTTATCACTGAGGTTTCAAGATTATTGAGGAACGTCCTCAATTCCGTGTGGACCTCTCCGGAATTCTTTTCAGCCTTGTCTATCAGTTTTTTTCCGGCATACAAAAAGCTGTTTAAATTATCCAGAGTGGCAGTCATCTTTTTGTTTGAAGTAAACTGCAGCAGACTCCGTGTGCTTTGGTCAAGGTTTGCAAGTGCGGTATTGATTTTATCCATATTCTCCTGCGTGATGGTTTTTTCCAGGCGTCCTGTGGTGCGTTCCAGACTGCTGACGATACGCTCAAAACGCTGAAGGGCGTTGTCAAGTTCTTTTTTGTTGAGCAAAGTATTGATGTTATCCAGACTGCTGTTGATTTTAGTTGCAAACCCGTTCCAGTCAATGGACTTCATTTCTTCAAGCATGCGGCTGACGTTCTGAATGGCGTTGCCGATGTGAGAGGGATTTGAGGGAACAAAACAGACATCAGGAGGCAGATTGCGTTTTCTTTTTTCATTGATGTTTATGTTATTGGCAGTGATTCCCGGACTTCTGACCAGTTCAAGGTGGGAGCCGCCCATTAAACCTGAAGCATTGACAAAACAGCTGAGCATATTTTTATTCAGCATATTTTCAAGATCATGCTGTTCAAAAACGCCGTCCGAAGATTTGGGGTCAAAGTCATCTTTAAATGCTTCGCCGAAAATATCAAACGAGATAACAATCCTGCCGTCGCTGCCGCGCATGTGCATTCCGGTAACTTTTCCGACGGGCATACCCAGGTATTTTACAGGCGCACCGACATTCAGACCTTCAACAGATGTATACACTTCTGTCACCGCATGGAGCCGCGGCGAAAAAATCCGCAGCGCACCGGCGGAAATAAATGCCGTGATCAAAAGAATGATTGAAATCAGGATAAAAGCGCCCAATTTAACTTTATTGGCTTCATTCATAATAAAACAAGCAACTCCTTATTTTCATATTTGAGAGATGAGTCCGAAAATGGCCGTCAGGACTGCATCTGTAACAACGATCAGAAAAATTGCGGAAACTACAGCTGAAGTTGTGGATTTGCCTACGCCGTGCGTGTCGCGTTCCGAGTAATAACCTTTCATACAGCCGATGGAGGATACGATGAAACCGAAAAAGCAGCTTTTCACCAATCCCTGAGTCAAGTCGATGACATGAATGACTTCAAGACATTTGCTGATGTATTCAGAGATACTTACCTGAAGCATTGAGCAGACGATTGCCATACCGCCGGCGATACCGCAGATATCTGAGATGATTGTAAGACAGGGCAGAACAAGTATCATCGCAAAAAATTTGGGCAGCAGCAGATATTCTCCGGGATCTATTCCCATGGTGATCAGGGCATCGATTTCGTCATCATTTTTCATTGAACTGAGTTCTGCGGCAAAGGAAGAGCCGGTTCTGCCTGCAAGGACAACAGCGGTTACCAGAGGAGCAAGTTCCGTAACGATGACCGTGCCGACCAGGTTGACCACATAACTTTGCACGCCGAAACGTCCCAACTGTACGATTGCCTGAAATGCCAGAATCACGCCGATCAGAAATCCCAGCATTGAAATGATCGGCGTGGCATCACTGCCGCAGGAATCCATGTAAAAAGTGACCAGATTCCAACGGATTTTTTTCGGATGAAACAGCACATTTGAAAGACTGTGCAGAGACCAGCGCAAAAATGAACAGAATTGGCGGACTGTTTTTATAATACTTTCAGTGCTGTTGGCTATCTGCAGGCATAACTCCCGCAGCGGCTGAACTTGCTTTTCTTTCATTTTTTTGCGGTTCCGGAGAGAAGACCTGCCAGTTTTTCAACAGCGGAAGAGGCGGCGCTGACAATGTATTCTGCGGATTGTTCCTCAACCGGAACGGTAATATCAAACCGGTGTCTTCGGGCAGTTCCCTGTTTGCGGAAGCTGCCTGAAAGCCGGAACGTACTTTGTTCGACATCCGTTTCAAAACAGTCCACATCGCAGATGTAGAGCTGAGCCGGAAGAGTTTTGTTTTCTTTGAAAATCCGGTTGAGCGCATTGCAGATAAGCGTTCCGGGTTCAGCAGTCCAGAGGTTGTAAGGATCTCTTGTCAACTCATTATCTGCACGCAGAAGAAAACGCTGTCCGGAGTTTGAAAGATTTCTGACCGCCGCAACACGAACGGTTCCCGGAATGGAGTCCCTGTTTACCCGCAGATCAAATTCTTTGACTTCCGGCGCAACAAGCAGTCCGCAGCCCGAAAGAAAAAGAATCGTCAGCAGAAGAAAGAAATATATTTTTTTCACAGCAGAAAATTCCGGAAATATATTTTTCAGTGAGAACAGTTTCCGCCGCAGGTGTGACTGCCGCAATCGTGTCCCTCGGCGTGGTGGTGATGATTGCAGTGAAAATCGCTCCGCACAGAGAGTGTACCTTTGACGAAAGCCTCTGCAACGGATCTCACGTCGCCGGACGCGCCGCCGATAACTTTGATCCCCGCCTGTCCCAGTGCATTGATCGCACCACCGCCGATACCGCCGCAGATTAAGACATCAACAGCTGATTCTTTCAGCAACGCCGCCAGAGCACCGTGTCCGGAACTGCCGCTGTCAAGGAACGTTTCTGAAATGATGGTGTTGTCATCGGCTTCAAAAACGGCAAAGCCGGGAGTATGTCCGAAATGTTGAAAAACATTGTTGTTTTCACAGGTGACTGCAATTTTCATAAGAATAATCTCCTTTATTTGAGTGCGCTTTAATATACACCCGAAACGACAGAAAAACAACAGCAACGCAAAATAAAGTTAAGAAATCCTGAGTTTTTTGAATAACCGCTGTGGTTGGTTATGCCGCTTCGGGCGGCGCAGTTGGTACGGATAGGTACGGATGTGTACGGATGTGTACGGAGAAAGTGGGCGCCGTATGCGTTGCATTACCCAGCGGTAAGTCTTTGCCAGAGCCGAACCAGACTGCGGCAAAGCAAACCCACGGGGTATAACGAGACGCCCCCTCTTTGTCCATTTGGTCTATCTGGTCCACCTGGTCCATAAGCAAGCGTCACGCCACGCAGACTGCATACCCCCGTTGCTATCAAGTTGCCAAGCATTACCCTGCGGTAAATCTGCGCGGGGCATTACCCTGCGGTAATTTTTGGCACTCAAATTCTGCATGGCTGCGGCGGTTTGCAGTGCCGCGGCGGGCGGCGCTTATGAGAATTATGAGAATTATGAGAATTATGAGAATTGTTGTTGGGGCGCCGTATGCGCTGCATTACCCAGCGGCAAATCTGCGAGCAGCATTACCCACCGGCAACTCTTGCGCCCGAGCCCCAAGGCATACCCCCGCTGCTATTTCAACTTTTCTATAATATCCGCGGCAATGGCTTCGGGAGTCATATTGTATTTTGCTCTGATTTCTGCGATTTTTCCGTAAGAGATGATTTCATCGGGCCAGCCGTAATTTGCGCGCAGCAGTCCCGGCGGAGAGTCGATTGATGAAAACAATATTCTGCCCAGACCGCCGGAAACGGCATGATCTTCAATGACGATAACATGCCTGTCAGAAAACTTCTTTGCGGTTTCTGTGTCAAACGGTTTGATAAAACAGGGGTCAATGATACAGCAGTCAAGTCCTGTCTGTTCTTTTATGATATTTGCTGTACGCAATGCGGTTTCAATTTCAGCCCCCATCGCCCAGATGACCGGACCGTTTCCTGAACGGACGATTTCAGCTTTTCCGTACTGCAATGTGCCCGGCTGAGCGTGAGAGGCAAGTTCCCCTTCGACGCCGCGCGGATAACGCAGAACCACAGGACCCTGGTGTTTCAATGCAAAGTCAAGCATATAATCAAGCATGGCATAATTGCGGGGAGCCATAATGACCAGTCCGGGCATGGCAGTTAAAAATGCCAAATCGTAAATGCCGTGATGTGTCGGACCGTCTTCAACGATTCCTGCACGGTCAAGTACGAAGACAACGTTCAATTTTGCAAGAACCGCATCGTGGTAAATGCAGTCAAAAGCCCTCTGGGCAAAAGTGGAATACAAGGCGCAGACAGGTTTTCTTCCGGCAACTGCCAGTCCGCAGGCAAAGATAACTGCGTGACACTCAGCGATACCCGTATCGTGACAGCGGGTCGGATAATCCTGTGCGAATACCCGCAGACCTGTTCCGTCGATCATTGCCGCTGAAACAGCCTCAATTCTTTCATCCTTTTCAGCCTGACGCACCAGAGCGTGTCCGAATGCTTTTGAAAAGCTGCCGCCTGAAGGAGGAAGCAGTCCGGTCACAGGCTCATAGCCAGAAACGCCGTGATATAAAGATGGTTTTTCTTCAGCAAAGGAACAGCCTTTGCCTTTGGTCGTCAAGACATGGAGCAGAATCGGACCCTCCAACTCTTTGATTCTGTTGAAAAGTTCAAGCAATGCTGCTGTATCGTGTCCGTCCACCGGACCGAAATAGCGGAATCCCAACTCCTGAAACAAGAGTCCCGGCGGCAGCATTGCCGATTTGACCGCATCGTCAATTCTTGAAAGAAGTGAATAAAGTTTCTTTCTCGGACGGGATATTTCACGCAGACGGTTTCTTAAACGGTTGTAGAAGTTTCCTGAAATAATCCGGTTGAGACACCTTGACATACTGCCGACGTTTTTGGATATGGACATCTGATTGTCGTTGAGGATGATAATCAGTTTTTTTGCGCTGCTTTTGCCGGAATTCAATCCTTCAAAGGTGACGCCGCTGGTAAGGGAACCGTCTCCGATAACGGCAATGGCGCAGTGAGAGTCACCGGATTTTTTCCGTCCTTCAAGAATGCCTCCGGCAAGGGAAACGGCAACACCTGCGTGTCCTGAAACGCCCGTGTCGCTTGGTGATTCATCGGGGGAGGGAAACCCTGAACAGCCGTCCGCGCGGCGCAGACGGGCAAATTTTTCTTTTCGTCCCGTCAGGATTTTGTGCGTGTAAGCCTGATGACCCACATCAAAAATCAAGGCGTCTGACGGAATATCAAACGCCTTGTGCAATGCCAGGGTCAATTCCACAGTTCCGAGATTGGAGGCGAGGTGTCCGCCGTTTTTCCCGACTGAGGAAATGATGAACTGACGGATCTCCGCAGACAACTGTTCCAATTCGGCAATGGAAAGTTTTTTGACGTCAGACGGAGAATTTATCAGATCAAGAAGCATTGGGAATTTCCCGGAAAAAATCTCAGATGACTCCGCAATGTTTCATCGTTTCGCGCAGCTGTTCGTAGTGCGCGGCAGACAGTTCGCACAGCGGCAGTCTGTATTCAGCCTTGCCTTTGCCGATGATCTCAAGAGCCGCTTTGACCGGAATCGGATTGCTTTCAATAAAGAGATCGGTAAAGAATCTGTAATACTTTTTATGCATGGCAGAAGCGGATTTGAAATCTCCGTCAAGGGCGAACTTGACCATTTTTGTCAATTCTGCGGGGATGACGTTTGAGGCAACACTGATGATACCGGCTGCACCGACAGCCATCATCGGAATCGTCAATCCGTCATCGCCTGAAAGAACGGTGATATCACAGCGGTCCTTGATCTGAGAAACTCTGTCAACGCTGCCGCCGGCTTCCTTGACCGCAACCATCAGAGGATGGGAGGCAAGTTTGGCAATGGTGTCAACGGGAATCGGCACTCCGGCACGTCCCGGCACGTTGTAGAGAACAACCGGCAGACCGGTTTCATCGGCAATCGTGGCAAAGTGACGGTAAAGACCTTCGGGGGTCGGTTTGTTGTAATAGGGGGTCACCTGCAAAGAAGCATCCGCACCCAACGCTTTGGCGGCGCGGGTCAATTTGATTGCCTCAGCGGTGCAGTTGGCACCGGTTCCGGCGATGATCTGACATCTGCCGTCGGCAAATTCAATGGTTTTTGCGATCACTTCAAGATGTTCATCGCAGTCAAGAGTGGGGGATTCCCCGGTAGTTCCGACCGGGATCAATCCGGCAACACCGCCTGCAATCTGATCTTCGACCAGAGCTGCCAGGGCTTCGTAATCAACTCTGCCGCCTTTGAACGGGGTCACCATGGCTGTATAAACGCCGGCAAGATTCAACATTTTTTATTCTCCTTGAATTGGAATAAGGTTCATTTTTTATTCACATATAAATAAAGTAACACTTAAAAGTGCAAAAATCAATCAGTTTATTGTGCTTTAATTTGAAAAAAAAGGCACTTGAGGCAATATTAATACGTTGACACAGCAGATTTGCCTGTTTCAGAGATATTTTTCAACTCAAAAATTTTTGAAGGTTTTTTTATGTTCCGGTCTTTTCCCGTCTGGTTTCTGCCCACGGTGCTTTCTGCACTGGCTCTTGGTTTTTATGATATATCCAAAAAACATGCCGTCAATAAAAACTCGGTCATGCCGGTATTGTTCTTTGCGACATTATCGGGCAGTCTGCTTTATGTGATAACGCTTGCCCTTTTCGGCAGAGTTGCCGAAGCGGCGGTGTGTACGCCGGGGCAGTTCGGACTGGTTCTTCTGAAATCCCTGCTGGTCTCTTCAAGCTGGATATGCGTTTATTATGCGATGCGTGATCTGCCGATAAGTCTGGCTTCTCCCATCCGTGCGAGCTCTCCGCTGTGGACCGTTATCGGCGGTATCATTCTTTTCGGAGAACTCCCCGGTTTATGGCAGGTTGCCGGAATGATACTGATTTTCACCGGCTACTGGCTCTTTGCCGGATTGGGAAAACAGGAGGGATTTCCGCCCTTGTCAAAGAGTATTCTGCTGATTTTTGCAGGAACTCTGCTCGGGGCATCTTCGGCATTGTATGATAAATTTCTGCTGAATGTCTGTCAGCTGCCGCGTGAAATGCTGCAATTTTATTTTTCCGTGGATCTGGTGTTGGTTCTCGGTGCGGCTTATCTGATTCGTAAATTCGTTTTCAAGCAGGGGGTATCCTTTGAATGGCGCTGGACGATTCCCGTGACCGGAATCCTGCTGATAGCCGCCGATTATCTTTATTTTTATGCGGTAAGTCAGCCTGAAATACATATTTCCATTCTGTCGCTTGTCCGCAGATGCAGCTGTGTTGTGACTTTTGCTTTCGGAGTCTGGTACTTCAATGATTTGAATGTTAAACGCAAAATCTATGCTCTGGTATTGATTCTGCTGGGCGTGGCAATATTGGGACTGGCGAAATAAGTTATGGATACGGCTCTTCAAAAACTTGATTCCGTCTGGAAAACTCTGCGCAGGAGCGATCAGCGTTTTCTTGCCAACGGCAGAAAGAAACTGATTGAAAGCATCCGTCAGGGAAGAACTGCCGAAGATGCGGACGAAATACGCAAATTTCTGAAACGCATTGAAAGTGCCGCAGCACGTTCTCTGATTCCCGCTGCTGAAAAGTTGAAAATAGAATATCCTGAGCATCTGCCCATCAGCAGTTTTGTGCCGCAGATCAAAGAGGCTCTCTGTGCCAATGATGTCATCATCGTCTGCGGAGCCACCGGTTCGGGAAAGACCACGCAGCTGCCCAAAACGATTCTTGAGTCCGGTTTGGGACGCTCAGGCAGAATCGGCTGTACGCAGCCCCGGCGTCTTGCCGCAACGGCTCTGGCGGAACGTTTCGCCTTTGAAACACAAGTGGACTTGGGCAAAGAAGTCGGTGTAAAAATCCGTTTTGACGACAGAACAACAGACGAAACTGTCGTCAAATTCATGACCGACGGTATTCTTCTTGCTGAAACCCGTTCAGATCCCGAACTTCTGCAATACGACTGTCTGATTCTTGACGAGGTGCATGAACGCAGTCTTAATATTGATTTTCTGCTGGGCTATGTCAAAAAACTGCTTGCCAAACGGCACGATTTGAAAATCGTCATCTCTTCAGCGACCCTTGAAGCGGGCAGCATTTCCGCATTTTTCAATGGCGCGCCGATTATCGAGATCCCCGGCGGATTGTATCCCATTGAAGATATTTACATGCCGCCGGATGATGACGAGGATATGTCCGATTGTATCGCGCGGGCGTTGAATTTTCTTTATG
>SUVX01000133.1 GCA_015061725.1 Lentisphaerota bacterium | reverse complement strand
CAAAATGTGCTTGCATGAGGAAAATGATGACTATTTTAAGAGCTATGATAGCGGCTGATCGGAAATACAGTCCGGAATTATTTTCAGGAAAAGTTCAAAAAACGGCTTGACTTTTAAGACACTATCATGGCGCCCCCTTCTTGTCCATTGGTTCCATAGGCAACCCCCCACCGTGCGCCCTCCGCCAAAAATCTTCTTGAAATAACGTCAAAACACCTTATATTGACAGGCAGAGAGGAGTTGAAAGATGAAAAATAACAACATTTCAGGCAATCCGGGCAGAAAAATGTTTCAGATTGCCTCTTTTATCTGGTTGATTGTATTGACGGCAACGGCATTTGCGGTGATTGCCGTGATTGCATTTTTTCCGGCAAGAGCGCAGAGCGCGCAGACTACTCAAACTTTCAGAGGCGGAAGATTTGCGCTTGAAACGGCTGAAGTCAGCGTGAAAATGCTTCAGCCGTATGGCACAAATACGCAGAAAATGCTCTTTAAAGTGGATACTGTTACCGGAGATGTCTGGGCGCTTCAGGTGTCAACACGAAGTCATGTCAACCCGGAAATACAATCTGCCAACTGGGTAAAAGTGCAGTTGAATGCGCCCTCTCAGACAAATGTGTTTCAACAGTTTTGAATTGCTGCAGAAAGAGCCTTTGAATCCGTGAAAACGATGGCGTTCCATCCCCGTTTCCGGGCGGCTTCAATCAATTCTTTGCGGTCATCCACATAGAGGGCCGGGACGCCGAAACGTTTTTCAAAGGCTTCAAACATGGCATCTTCAGGTTTCATCGCACCGACTTCAAAACTGTAAATTCCGTCGGGCACCATCGCTGAAGCGCGAAACATCCTGCGGACAAGTTTCAGGTGACGGGCTGAAATATCTGAGAAAAAGACCGGTTGGATATTAAATAAAGGAAGCATTGAAATCAAGTCTTCCATTCCTTCCACCGGCTGAACCAGTATGGAGTCAAAATCTTTTTCAAGTTCCTGACGGGATTTTGTTTTATTTGGAGCAAATTCCTGAAACGCGGTCCAGAATTCATCTTCGGTCAGGCGTCCGCACTCATATTCTCTTGCAAGAAACATAACTTCCTGCGGCGGCATTCCGGTAAAGCCGGCTTTTGAGTAACAGCCGTTGTGGTCGATTTGAATACAGACATTTCCGATATCAAGGGCAATGTATTTCATTTTTTTGTTTCCGTTGAGGGTTTGTTATATGTTTTTACGGTGATGTTTAATCCGGTGATTTGATCCCAGCTGCCCGGGATTGGTAATTCTGCTGCGAAACTCTGATTTGCATTCATGGCATAAGCCGGATACACTCCATAACCCCAATTCAGCGTGTAAAACTGTCTTTGATTGTGGTTGTGAAGTGTGATTGACAACTCCGCATCATAATTTGCATTACCGGAGTTTCCGAAGAAAATCAGAATTTTCCGCCTTTGCGTCAGTAAGATCGCCCGGGCTTTGATGTCCGGATGATTGGTTTCAACAATTTTACCGGCAGGCATCAGTTTTTCCGGACTGCCCTGTATAATGAACGGCAACTTCCAACTGCCTTTCCCTTTTTTGAATACCAGAATCCGGCATCCTCTGAGATTAAACATACTGACCGGATATTCTGTCTGTTCTTTTCTCAGGCGGTCGCGCAGGCGCATTGCCGAGTCACGCGGAAGAAAACTGTCGGCAAAGTCCAGAATCCGGAAATCCGCCTTTTCATCATCTATGGTCAGTGAGAGTTTTCTGTGGCTGTCAACCAACTGCCCCGCCCATTTTTGAGAAACGGCAACAACAGCATCTGAAGGAATAATTTTTTTCAACTGTTCCCTGATGATTCTGACATCAGGACTGTTTCTTGCCGGAGTTGCAGAATAGGTCCCGAAAATCGGCGTTTTGCCGTAGAAAAAATATCCCGTCATGCAGCCGGCAAGAACGGCGGCAGTCATACCGCAGGTGAATTTTTTCCGGCGGTGGATTCCGGCTGTCCCGTAAACCATTGCCAACAGCAGAAATACGGTGATTTCAAATCCGTACTGCTGGACGATGTTGATTTTATCATCATAAGAGTCTTTCAGCAGAACGCCTCCCAACAGCGGCAGCAAGGCAAAGAGAAACTCCGGCGCAAACAAGGCAAAAGGAATGACCGGCAGCAGCAGAAGCAAAACAAACGAAAGATTGCCGGGACGGAATATTTTGCTCCAGAATATCAGCGGTGAGTGCAGGGGAGAGAGTAAAACTTCTCCCATTGAGTCCCCGAGTCCATGGTATTGAAACATTTGAAAAAATTTTCCGGTTCCGTCACAGCGGGGAAGCAGTACCTGAGTAACCAGAACAAAAAGTCCGGCGGAAATAAATGCCGTTGCCGCTGATGTTTTCCACTTCCTGCGAAAAGCAAAAATAAATGCTGCTCCAAAGGTGAATATAAAAACGGTCTCTTTGATTCCACACAAAAATATCCCCGATAAAATCATTCCGGGTGTACTTTTTTTCTCCTTTGCAATGCAGAACAATAGAGCTGCCGGCAGCAGAAATACGATGGGATGATAGCCGTACATCAACGCTGTATGCTGATTGCTTAAAAGCGGATTGAATGCTGCGGCAAAGGAACACAATGCACATAATATATCCGGAACCTTCAGACATTTCCCAAGCAGGAAAATCAGAAGTACTCCCGAAGCAAGTGCCAGGGAATTGACGATAAAAACGGTCTGTATACCGGGAAACAGATAAATAACTCCCGCCATAAACAGATTGACTGCAAAATTCCAGTGGTTGCCGATACTGAACCAGGTTCCCCAATGAGTGAAAGTGTTTTCCGCCAGCTGCCGGTAACCGTCAAAATAAATCCCCCAGTCTGAATAAAGAAGTATCAGACGGTTATAGGCTGTCTGCTGTTGTTCAAAACCGTTTGCAAAGACATAGATAAAAAGAAGTATCGGCAAAATTATCCAATAACGGCTGTTTTTCAGGTGGTGACGGTGCGGAAAAGACAACCACAGAGAAAAACTCAGCAGCAGCAAACTTGCGGCAAGTGTCGTGAACCCCGGGAACAGTGTCAAGAATGCCGCTGCCGCTGCACAGATAAGTCCGCCGGGACCGGGAGTGGCTTTGTATTTGCGGAAAAGATATACGCACGTTGCCATCAACGGTAAAATGAAACAGGCAAGGTTTATTCCATCCGCAGTGGAAAAATAGATTTTATGATGAACTGGATCAACGATTTTGATTTTCCCGAAAAGATATCCGGAGGTCCATGCTGTCGCAACGGCTGTCAGCAGTGCCGTAAAAGAAAGTTGTATTTGTTTCAGTTTATTCCGGAATGATAAAAACATCAAAAAACCTCATGAAAGTTTCACAGACAATCCTGTAATGTAGATGAAAAACACCTGTTTTTCAAGAGTCAACGCAGCTTTGGAACGCATTTACTTGCATTTTTTTCTTTTCCGGTGTATTCTATATAAAAAAACACTTACAGGATTTTATATATAATATGATGAATTGGAAACAGCTCCTTTCTCCGAAACGTGTCGGAGATCCCAATCCGGACAGAGGATACTCTTCTGAACGTTCCCCCTTTCAGCAGGATTTTGACAGAATCGTCTTTTCCGGCGCATTCCGCCGACTTCAGGATAAAACCCAGGTTTTCCCGCTTGTCAAAACCGATTATGTCCGCACCCGTTTGACCCACAGTCTTGAAGCAAGCTCCATCGGACGCTCCCTCGGTACAGCTTGCGGCGCATTCATCGCTAAAAATTTTGATATCGGCAGTATGCACCCCTCTGATGTCGGTGCGATCGTTGCGACCGCTGCCCTTGCGCACGATATCGGCAATCCCCCCCTCGGTCACGCCGGCGAAGAAGCCATCCGTCACTGGTTCGTCAACAGCGAATCCGGCAGATTTTATCAGCGGACTCTCTCCCGCGAACAGATTTCGGATATTGAATTTTATGAAGGTAACGCCCAGGGATTCCGTGTCATCACCCGGCTCGAAATGCCCGACCGTCCCGGCGGTATGCGTTTGACTGCGGCAACGCTGGGCGCCTTTGCCAAGTATCCGACGGCTTCCCCCCTTTCCGGCAGACCCGCCGGTATTTCCGGTAAGAAGTTCAGCTTTTTCCAGACTGAAAAAAATACCTTCCGCAAAGTTGCCGATACCTGCGGTTTGATTCAGGTCGGCGAATGGGCGTGGAAACGTCATCCGTTGGCGTATCTGGTTGAAGCCGCCGACGATATCGCTTATCTTATTGTTGATTTTGAAGACGGTCACCGCCTGGGACTTGTTGATTATCACGAACTTGAAGAACGCTTCCTTGAAATCATCAATTCTCCCGGAAGTGAAGAATATGTTAAAAAACTGGAATCTCCCGTCCGCAAAGCAGAATTCCTGCGTGCCAAAGCCATCGGCGTTTTGATCGGCAAAGTTACCAGCGCGTTTATTGACCATCATGAGGAATTGATCAACGGTGAACTTGATAAATCCCTGACCGATTATCTTGATTGCGCTGAAACTTTACACAAAATCCGCAAACGCAGCGCCAGCGGTATTTACAATCACCGCAGTGTCGCTGAAGTCGTCGGCGCAGGTTTTGAAATGGTGTCAGGACTTCTTGATGTCTTCGTGCCCTGTGTCGATGAACTTGCCCGCGAATACAAAGGCGGCTCCCCCGCAAGTTACCGCAGCAAGCGCCTCGCCGCCATGTTGCCGTTCTACACCGTCGAAAGCGAAAACGAATTCTGGCTCAACGAAACTTATTTCCGTTTGATCGGTATTCTCGATTTCGTTTCCGGTATGACCGACAGTTACGCCGTCTCTTTGCACCAGAAACTCAAAGGCATCTCTCTTTAAACTTTTTTCCCGGTGAAAAAAGTTTAACAAAAAAGCCGCGTAGCGGTCGGGTGCGTTGCCCGACCGTTTGATGTGCACCCCAAAAGTTCCCAACGGCAACTCATCGCCCGAGCCAAACCACACTGCGGCACCGCAAACCCTCGGGGTATACCTTGACGCACCAACTTGTCCGACAGGTCCGACAGGTCAGACAGGTCAGACACAAGCGTCACGCCCCCGCAGACTGCATACCGCCGTTGCCATCAAAAAAGCCCGGCATACCCCTGTGGTAAATCTGCCCCGGGCTACGCACCCCGCACACCGCCGTTGCCATCAAACAGGCAAGCATACCCCACCGGCACATCTTCGCCCGAGCCATTCCACACACTGCGGCAAGCAAACCCACGGGGTATACAGCGGCACACCATTACCCGTTAGTTACCGTTAACCACCGTTAGTTACCGTTTTGTTGTGCCACGCCCCCGCAGACTGCACACCGCCGTTGCTATCAAAAAAGCCCGGCATACCCCTGTGGTAAATCTGCCCCGGGCTACGCCCCCGCATACCGCCGCTATCAAGTTACCCGAATAC
>SUVX01000041.1 GCA_015061725.1 Lentisphaerota bacterium | reverse complement strand
TTGGGCGAAACCAGCCGTATTCTGCGGCGCACCGATATCCGTTTTTGTCCGTTTTTGTCCGTTTTTGTCCGTTTTTAACGCGCCGCCCCACAAAGACAGCATGCCGCAGCGGTTATACAAAACACCTGTTTTACAAGCAGCATTCACCAGGAGTTCAATCAGCGTGAACGCTGTCTGTTTCCGGCTGAAAAGAGTTTGGGTGTATTTCATTTTTTTCCTTTTTTTTATGTTAAAAAGTTGATTTATTGAGTGTTGCATATAATTTTTGATGTGTTTGAATAATCCGGCAGTTCAAAGGGAAAACTCCTGCGGCAGATGTAGGAACTTTCCATAATAATATCGGTATGGGACTCTTCTTTTTCGGGTTGCTGCAGAGAGTCAAGAATAAAACGGGCACTGGATCTTCCGGCTTCTTCCCAATGGGGATCTATGGTTGAAAGATATGGTTCCCTTTCCGGATAAGGTGTTATTCCTTCCAGGTTGTCGTAACCGAGAACAAAAATATCCTCACCGACTTTGCGTCCCCGGGAGGTTAATTCATCGCAGACGGCGTGCGCCACCAGATCAGAAGAACAGCAGATCAGGCGCGATTTGAGCAAAGCTTCAGGATGAGCGTTGAAAAAGTTTCTGGCAACAAGATAATTGTGGTGAAATGCCATATCCTTTAAATCCTGTTTGAAAAAAAGTGTTTCCAAATGCATTGCCTTGTCTGCGCAGCGGCAGAATAATTCCTTTTTGCTGGTCGTATTTGGAGAATCCGGTCCGGTAAACAGGATATTTTCTGCCAGTTCAGGCGGCATGGCTTTCCAGATGCGCCTGTAGGTATTTTCTGGATTCAATGTCAATGTAGGAAATTTATTTTCCGTATTTTGAAATGTTTTGAAAGAGAGGATGGGATGTCCTGAATTTCTGAATGTTTCCACGGTCTGCGGTGCCAGAAGCGGTGCCCCGAGAATATATCCGTCTGCGATTTCCGACATGAGAAAATTCCGGACAACTTCATCACGTTTTTCAAGATATTCCTCTGCCCACAACACCGAAAGTGTATATCCTTTTGCTTGAAGAACCGAACAGACACCCTTGACATAAAGCGCATGAAGCGGATTGGCAAGGTCATGGGTAAGCGCGCCCAAAATCAGTCCGACGCGGAAACTTCTGCCCGTGACACAGGCTTTTGCTGCAATTCTGGGACGGAAGTTGTAATGGTCGCAGATTGCGAGTATCTTTTCCCTTTTTTCCGCACTGATTCTTGAGGCTGTTTCAGGATTCAGCGTCCGGGAAACGGTGGAAATATTCACCCCCGCCAGACGGGCGATATCTTTAATTGTAACACGTTTTATCATTACTGTATGCGTTCTCTTTGTTTGATTACGGGATTTTGCCTCTCTATTTAAAATAATACACTTTTACAAAAAATGCAAACGTTTGCACAAAAATTTTTCAACTGATTGTGTCCGCAATCAGCAAAAAATTTGTATTTTCCAACAGACAGAGATTTACTTGATTGTATGGATACCCTGACAGTAACCGTTCAGCACGCAGCCTTCAGCAGGAACAGCGTGCGGGGATTTGAGCAACCAGATTTTTCATGTAAAGATAAACCTGTTGATATTGTTCAAGGGTGGGTTCTGTTTTTTCGGGGAAACCAAATTCCAGATTCCACGGACCTGAATAGCCGTGCTGATAAAGGGCAGTCATAATGCTGAGCAAATCCATGATACCGCTTCCGGGGACGAGATGTTCTTCGCGGAAACCGTGATTATCAGAAATATGGATATGTTTGACAAGTCCGGCGCAATCGGCGCAGACGGCGACGGGATCTTCGTTCAGATTTGCGTGATTGAGATCAAAAGTCATGAACATACGGTCCTTGCCGAAAGAACGTGAAAAAGCGGCGACTTCAGCGACGTTGGGGAACCGTTCATTGTGTTCAGGTTTGTAGGGGGCGTTTTCCATGCAGAAGAGGAAATTGAGTTTTTCAGTTTCTTCAAGGAGATACGCCATAACATCGTGAAACTTTTTGCCCATTTCAGGGTTGTTGTAGCGGTCAAGATAGTGTTGAACAGCGGGGCAGGGGGCAAATTCAGCGAAATGTTCCAGATAGCGGGCAGATTCAGCGGCGGCTTTTTTCTGTTCTTGCGGCGTATCTGCAAACCAGTTGCCTTTGCCGACACCGTGGACAGCGATAACAGGGGCACCTGAAAGGTGAACAGCTTCAAGGATTTGCGGAACGTCATTATCTGAATACAACGTCAATTCAAATCCGTCAAACCCGGCTTTCATAGCTCTTTCAAACTGCCGGGCATAATAAGAACTGTTATGCTCACCTGAACCGAAAGCACAGGTACTTAAAGTAATCGCCTGATTCATAAAAATTTTCCTTTACTTGTACGGATAAGTACGGATGAGTACGGATGTGTACGGAATACCCACACAGCCTTGAATTTCCTTTACAAAATACGCCGCTTTTCTTGAAAAGGGGTGGGGTTTGGGGAGGGGGAAAACTTCTTTTCTCGTGAAAAGAAGTTTTCCCCCTCCCCAAGAACCATCACCTCTTATCTTGAAAAGATGAGTTTTTCCATTTTGTCGGCGGAGAAATAGCCGCCGAAGTTCAGGCGGTGTTCGAGGATGTGATCGCCGTCAACGGAAAAATCAAAGATGTGTTTGCCGTTTCCGTCAAACCAGGAGCGGCAGAAACCGATGAAAATTTCGTTGGCAAAATCAAGTTTATCCAGCGGGATACGGGCGATACGGACACCGTTTCCGGCATCTTCGACAGTTACGCCGAGGTTCTTATCGTTGAAGCCGCCGACGGTTCCGGCTTGAGCGATGGAAAATTCTTTGGGGAATTTAACACCTTTGCCGTCCATGGTGTAGACAACCTGATATTCTTCGCGGCAATCTGCCGGAAGCGGCGCGTATTTGACTGTCAGACGCAGATCCAAACCGTCTATATCCGCCTGCCAGGAATAGGTTTTGCACTGATATTCAACGCCGGTCTGATAGGTGACGCCATCCCAGGCGAGGAGTTTTTCAACTTCAGCGGGGGAAACTTTTGCCAGATAATCGAATTGCGGTTCAAGTTTTTCAAGTTCGGCAATTCTCCAGGCAAGTTTTTCGGGGAAGAACTTGAAAACTTCAGCCTCGGAGTGATAACCCAACCGGGAATCGCTTTCGCACAATTCAATCATGCGTGCAGAGGCGGCTTTTTCTTTTCTGACGATTTCACGCATACATTCCAGGAGTTTGTGACAGGATACCGGGGCGTTGAACAAATCTTTTCTCAACGCATAAAATGCCATGATACGGGCGCCGGAGTTGAAAAGAATATCCAACGCTTCATATAAGTCACAATCTCTCTGACGGGCGGGATCTGCGGCAAAAACTTCACGCAGCTCCGGCAGGATTTTTGCAGCGGCACTCCACTTCTGAGCAAGGGCGCGGGTGAGGGACACCACATTGGCAAGAGCGTGATTGGTCATACTTTCGCCGACGGCGTCACCGGCGGGATCGATATCCGGTTTCCAGGTGCGCGGCAGACGCTTCATGACCTGTTTCAGATACAGCGGCCAGACAACGCCGTCATGCATGGGACCGTAGTACTGGAACTGGATATCCAGCGGGTAGTTGCTGTAAGCAGTTCCGAAATCCTGCCACATTGAAGCGATTTTGGAGGCATATTTTTCTCCCCATTCGGGCAGGGCAAGACGGGTGAGGAAGTTGAGCATGCCGTCTTCAAAGTTTTCAAAAGCCAGACGTCCGGCGGCACGGTTCATCAGTCCGGGGTAGTTGCCGAAGTACCAGCACTGGAGAACATGTTTGACACCGAGCTGTTTCATAGCGGCATACTTTTCATAGAGCTGTCCGGGGACGGGCATGAAAGGAATGGTCGCCAGTTCGTGGGAGCAGCCGACCTGGATTTTTGCGGCAAATTCGCAATTTCCGCGGGCGGCGGCAGCCATGCGTCCGAAACGGTCTGAGGGACCGGGGCATGACAGCCAGTAGTCTCCGCCGGAATAAACTCTGCCGTCCTGCTGTTTGCTGCAGCCGGATTCAAAGTTGAAGGCGAGGATCTTTTCTTCGTCAAGTTCTTCAGGAAGCGTGAACCACCATTCGGGAATCTGGTGCGCTCTGGGGTTGTAGAGCCAGCTTAAAACCTGCGCGTCACTGCCGGCATCGCTGATACCCTGTCTGATGGCAGAGAGAACGCCGTTGAGGATCTGACTGTTTGAAAGTCCGCACTTGGTCTTGCAGACTTGTTTGCCGTCTTTGCTATCGTAAATGTAACTCAAGCAGGATGTGGCACGTTCTCCCAGAGAAATCAGCATCATGCCGCCCAGATTCGGGGTGTCGCGGAAAATGGAGCTTACCGATTCACGGATGTATCTTTTTGAGTTTTCTGAAGCAATACAGAAAGCATGCATTTCATCTTCGAAATTGCATTCGCCCTGCATGTCGGCAAATGGCGCCTTGAAGTCATCTGTCCAGGATTTGGGTTCAATGCAGAACACCCAGACCTTTATACCGTAGCGGCGGCACTTTTCGACTGTCTTTTTGAGCTTGGCGATGCGCTGCGCCCGCTGAGGATCGACGGGGAAGAAACTTGTTTCAGCCATTTCTTTCCAGACGATGGTAAGCCAGATGCCGTTGATTCCCTCGGAGGCAAGTCTGTCAAGATAAGGTTCGGGATAGTAATCAATGTCGTCAGTCAACTCATCTCTGAAAAACGGCGGACGTTTGATCGGTCCGAAAAAGCAGCGGGAAATACGGTTTTTCAACCAGGGTTTCTGTTCAAGCGTCTGATACGGCAGGGCAGGGACGCTCACACTGCGGCACAGGTCGATCAGGTGATACAATGCCCGGCGCATACCCTCGGTATCTCCTGAGGTCAGAACGATACCGGACGCGGAAACTTCTATTTTGTATTCTTCAACGTCAAAACTTTCATTGCAGCAGGTTGTGACGGATACGACTTTTTTGTCAGAGGGAATGTGTGCCGCAATAAAACGGTCGAGAGCCGCATACGCCGTATCCAGAAGTTTTTCAGGGTCGGCAAAATCTTTTTGAATCTGCCATGAGCCGGAGAGCGGCAGACTGTCAGAGGGAATCGTGCCGTTGATATCCCAGTGGACCTGCCGGGGATCGTAAGCTTTAAGATCGTTCATAAAACCCGGTTCGCCGGTCGGGAACGGAGGAACCGGGGAGAGAGAATTGTAATTTCCGATATTCATTTTATATAACCTCAATTTTTACAGAGAGCAGATCGCTTCAACTGTTTCCATGAAAAGCACTGGGGGGACTCCGGCAAACTCATCTTCTTCGGTACGGGTGCCATCGGTACGGAAGTACATATCTTCTTCGCCTTCAAACATCTCAAGTTTTTTCAATGCCTTGTTGACATCACTTGTTCCCGGCACAAGAACATAAGCTCCGGCATCGGGAAAACCCTGAACAAGATCATCTTTTGTGATGATATCCATGACGGGGGCATCGCTCCAGAAATAAACCTGTATTTTCTGGGCGACACCGTTTTTGATATCTGCAGCGGTGACAAGAACTGCATCATTTTTCATCAGTTCAGCGGCTTTTTGTGCAATATTTTCTGCTTTGGTCATCGGTTTTCAAATATTCTTCTTTTCAGATTTTTGTTTCTTTTCTCTGTCAATAAATGCGGGGCATTCATGCATCGGGTCAACTTCCAGCTGTGTCAAGGCGCACAACAGTTTGAAAGGGTGTTCCAGAAGATTGGCACAATTGCGGCACCCCTTTCTGAATCCTTCACCGGGATCAATGGCAACTTTTTTCACGTTGTCACCTCCCAGAAATGCCGCCAGTTTGTCACGGGCGGCAGAAGAGGAAGAAGATTTTTGCTCTTCTTCCTCCTGAACCAACTCTGCGGCGCAAAAGGCGCAGACAAACTTTTCTCCGGTCACCTGCCAGCCGGACAGGATTTTTTCAAGTTTGACCACAGTCTTTTCTCCGCAGTGCGGACACTTTATGATTTCTCCCGCTTTCATCAGGAATTTTCCGTACTTTCAATCAGGGATTCAGCGGTATCTGCGGCTGTGAAACAGAGTTTTTCTTCAGTTTCGTCTTTGTCGATTTTGATACCTGAAGCCGTGTTGAACGTTCCTGCCAGGAGTTCTCCTGCAAGCGGAGTTTCAATCCAATTTTCAATGGCGCGTCGGATCGGACGGGCACCGAATTCAGGCTGATAACCGGCATTGACCAGAAATTCAATTGCAGAATCGGTAATTTCAAGAGTCCAGCCTCTGCTTGAGAGATTAGCACGGAGTTTGTCCAGTTCAAGTTTGACCACGATACTCAATTCATCCCGTCCGAGGGCATTGAACGCAATCATTTTGTCAAATCTGTTAAAGAGTTCCGGCGGGAGTTCCCGTTTTGCGGCAGCAATGGATTTGTCATCATTGGCTTCAACGGCAGTTTTGTCTTCAGAAATGGCACCGAATCCCAGGGGGGCAAGTGAAAAGGCACTTGCACCTGCTCCCATGTTGCTGGTTGCGATGATGACCGTATTCCGGAAATCGACCTGCCGCCCCATGGCATCAGTCAGCCAGCCTTCGTCAAAGAGTCTGAGAAACACGTTCTGAATTCTCGGATGGGCTTTTTCAAACTCATCCAGCAGCACGACGCTGTAAGGACGGCGGCGGATCGGTTCTGTCAGTTGTCCGCCTTTGTCGCTGTCAACATATCCCGCACCGCTTCCGATCAGACGGGTGTAGTCCGCTTCATGACGGAAACTGGCCATGTCAACACGAACCATCGCATTGGGATCCCCGAACATGAATTTTGCCAAAGCTTTGGCAAGAAGAGTTTTACCGACACCGGTCGGACCGAGGAACAGAAAAGTTCCGATCGGACGATCTGTGCCGGCACAGGACAAACCGGAAAAACGGCGCCGCAAAACATCGGCAATCGCCTTGACAGCCTGGGGCTGACCGATAACAGTCTTTTCAATTTCGCTTTCCATCGTCAGAAGACGTACACTCATGTCTGAAGAAATTCTCTTGAGAGGAATTCCTGTCATTGAAGAAACGACTGCAGCCATATCTTCTGCCGTCACGACAGTAACACTTGAATCCTGACGGTCCTTTCTGGAATTCAGCATTTTTTCCAGCTTGGTGCGCAATTCACGTTCTTTGTCACGCCACTGTGCGGCATCTTCAAAGTTCTGAGCTTCGATGGCTTCGGATTTCTTTGCGGCCGCCTGTTCCAGCTCTTCTTCAATGGGTTTTGTGTCAACCGGAGGCTGGGTGTCGCACATTCTGGCACGGGCACCGGCAGCATCAATGACATCAATCGCCTTATCCGGCAGAAAACGGTCGGAAATGTAACGGTCCGCAAGCGTGACGGCTGCCTCAATAGCTCCTTTTTCGTAATGTACCCGGTGGTGTTTTTCAAACGAATCCCGCAGTCCTTCAAGAATCAGGCAGGTTGCCTCAACACTGGGCGGATTGACTGTTACCGGCTGGAAACGGCGTTTCAACGCAGCATCTTTCTCAATGCTGTTGCGGTATTCATCAAAGGTCGTTGCACCGATGCATTTGATTTCGCCGCGGGCAAGAGCCGGTTTGAGAAGGTTGGCGGCATCCATGGCACCTTCTCTATCTCCGGCGCCGACGATGGTGTGAAGTTCGTCAATAAACAGGATGATCCGCTGAGCTCTGCTGACTTCTTTGATGATTTTTTCAAGACGTTCCTCAAATTCACCGCGGAATTTTGAACCGGCGACAAGCCTGCCCATATCCAGGGAGAAAATCACATTGTCAGCGAGGATGTCAGGAACTTTTTTTGCAACGATCGCCTCAGCCAATCCTTCAACGACTGCTGTTTTACCGACACCTGCCTCTCCGATGAGGACAGGGGTATTTTTGTTTTTGCGGCAGAGAATCTGGATCAGATTGGTGATTTCTTCTTCCCGTCCGATGACGGGATCGCGTTTTCCTTCTGCAACAAGCTCTGTCACATCTACGGCGAATTTGCGGAGGACCGGACAATCGATTTTTTCTGTTCCTGCCGGAGCGGTGCTTCTGACGGTTTCAGTTTCCACTTTTTTTACCGGTTTGTCCTGCACTCCGGGAGTTTCGTCTTTGTTGAGTTCGGCGATAACTTTTTTCCGGATGTCCGTAAGATTGACTTCAAGTTCAGACAGCAGAATCGCCGCTTTGCAGCGGGATTTTGCAAGAATACCCAGCAGGAGATGCCCGGTGTCAATTTTATCGTGACCGAGAGTTTCGCTTTCTTTCACCGCTTTTGCAAAAATATCCTGCAGTTCTTTGACACAGGAGGGGGGCGTTGTTGAATCGGAATCTGTTTCCGGCGGAAATTCCTGGATGATTTTTTTGCGGAGCTGATCTTTGCTGATTCCTGCATCACACAGAATGCGGCGGGCGACTCCGGTGCCTACTCCCATCAGTCCGAGCAGCAAGTGGATGGAACCGGTCGATTCGTGTTTGAACTTCTTCGCTTCCATGCGGGCATGATTGACAGCCTGGCGTGCAAGCGGAGAAAAACTTTCAAAACCTGCAATTTCTTCTGACATAAAATCACCTCCTGTTGTGTGTGCGGATTAACTTTGCTGTATGCGGGTGCAATTACCCTTTCTTCAATACAATAATAATATACTACCGCTGTCTGTAATTGTCAATGACTTTTAACGCTGAATAGAACGCATTTTTCTACTTCTCTTGTTATTTTTTAACACAAAATGGTTTGAATTTAACATGGTGCTATTGCATTTTCAGGAATATCGGAGTATATTTAATAAAGTGACATTTGTTTTTGTAAAATTTGCAACAGGGAAGATATCGTGCAAGACCGTCAGAACGCCATTTATGAATACATAAAAGACCGCGGAGATGTTACTATCGTCGAATTAGTTGAAAAATTCAATCAATGGTCCGAGATGACTATCCGCCGCGACCTTGCGAAACTTGCTGCTAAAAAGAGTATTATCCTGACCCGCGGCGGAGCCAAGTATCTCCCTGCCAGATACGGTCTGAGTGAAGATATTTACAGTGAGCGTGAATTCCGCAATGCACCGCTGAAACGTGAAATAGCCGAAAAAGCAGCTTCCATCATTGAACCCGGAACCGGTATTTTTATTGATTCCGGAACGACGGCGATGGCTCTTGCGAAACTTCTGCCTGACGTCAATCTTGTTGTTGTGACGCCGGCGCCGAGTTTGGCTCTTGAAGTTATGTCGCACAAACAGTTGCCGTCGGTGGTTCTGCTGGGCGGAACGCTGTCGCGGCACAGTCTTTCAGTTTCTGATCCCGAAGCCTGGCGGCAGTTGGACCTGCTCAATATTGATACGGCATTTGTCGCGGCAAGCGGATTTGATAAAAAGACCGGTTTTTCTGTCGGCAGTCAGCTTGAAAGTATTTTGAAACGTTCTGTTATATCCCGTGCCCGCCGGGTCGTGATTCTGGCAGACTCCTCAAAACTGGGTGCAATGCTGCCTTTCAGTTTTGCCGGATTTCAGGATATTGACTTGATGATTACGGACTCCGCTTTCCCGGAGGACTTGAAACAGGAATATTCAAAGTTAACAAGTATACTTTAAACTCTCAAACATATCATAGAGAAAGGATTAAAAATGGCAGATTTTATTCTTATGCCGCAAATGGGTGTCTCCGAGGAGAGCGCACTGCTCGCGGAGTGGAAAGTCAAAGAAGGCGATGTGATCAAATTGGAACAGCCGATTTTCAGTCTTGAAACCGGTAAATCCAGCTTTGAAGAACTTGCTAAATACGAAGGTACTCTTCTTAAGATTCTCGTTCCCGCCGGAGAAGAAGTTGCTGTCGGTGCTCCCGTCGCAGTCATCGGCAAACCCGGTGAAAACTTTACCGTTCCCGGTGCCGCTGCTCCCGCCGCCGCTCCGGCTGTTGAAGCTGCTCCGGCTCCCGCCGCAGCCCCGGCTCCTGCCGCTGCTCCTGCTGCCGCCGCAAGCGACAATAAGGATGTCAACTTTATTCTGATGCCTCAGATGGGCGTTTCTGAAGAGAGCGCACTGCTTTCTGAGTGGAAAGTCAAAGAAGGCGATGTGATTAAACTGGAACAGCCGATTTTCGGTCTTGAAACCGGTAAATCCAGCTTTGAAGAACTTGCCAAATACGAAGGTACTCTTCTTAAGATTCTCGTTCCCGCCGGAGAAGAAGTTGCTGTCGGTGCTCCCGTTGCCGTCATCGGCAAACCCGGTGCGACCTTCACCGTTCCCGGAGCTGAAGCTCCTGTTGCCGCTCCCGCCGCTGCTGAAACTGTTGCTGCCGCCGCTCCGGCTCCTGCCGCCGCTGTTGCCGCTGCTCCCGCCGCAAGCGGTGCTGAAGTCTGTGCTTCTCCGCGCGCAAAGAAACTTGCCGCTGAACTGGGTCTGGATATCTCTCAAGCCATTCCGACCGGTCCCGAAGGCAGAATCATTGAACGCGATGTCAAGACTCTGAAAGCCAATGCTCCTGCCGCTGCTGCCGCTCCGGCTGCTGCCGCTGCTCCGGCTCCCGCTGTTGCTGCCGCTCCCGCTGCTGCACCTGCCGCCGCCGCTGCTCCTGCGGAATACACCGAAGAAAAAATCTCCCGTATCCGCAAAGTCATCGCTGACAATATGCACAAATCTCTGGCTGAAATGGCTCAGCTTACCCTCAACCGCACCTTTGATGCGACCGCCATTCTTGAAATGCGCAAGCAGATGAAGAATGCTCCGGAACTGGGTCTGGATAAAGTCACCATCAACGACCTCATCCTCTTTGCCGTTGCCAAAACTCTGGTTGAGTTCCCCGATATCAACGCCAACTTCATCGGCGACAAAATGCGCCGTTTTACCCATGCTCAGCTGGGTGTTGCCATTGATACGCCCAAGGGTCTGCTGGTTCCGGTTCTCCGTGATGCCGATACCATGAGTCTGAAAGCCATCTCCGCCCAGGTCAAAGAATATGCCAACGCCTGCAAAGAGGGATCTCTCGGCGCTGACAAACTTTCCGGCGGCAGCTTCACCGTCACCAACCTGGGCAACCTGGGTATTGAGAGCTTCACACCCATCATCAACCCGCCCCAGACCTGTATCCTCGGTGTCTGCGGAACGACTCTGCGTCCCCGCGAAAAGGCCGATGGTTCCATTGAATTCTATCAGGCAATGGGACTTTCTCTGACCTTTGATCACCGCGTGGTTGACGGCGCTCCCGCTGCCAGATTCCTCAAGGCTCTGGCAGACAAGCTGGAAAAATTCAATCTGATCCTCGCACTCTAAACAATTTATATACAGGTGAATAATCATGGTTTATGATGTTCTGGTTATCGGCGGAGGTCCCGCCGGTTACAAAGCGGCCGAACGTGCCGGACACAAAGGAATGAGCGTCTGTCTTTTTGAAGGACGCTCCCTCGGCGGTGTCTGCCTCAACGAAGGTTGTGTGCCGACCAAGACTCTGCTTTACTCCGCCAAGATTTTTGATTATGCCAACGGCGGCGGTGACCACTACGGTGTCACCACTACCGGCGCAAAGATCGATCATGCCAAAGTTGTCGCCCGCAAAGACAAAGTCGTGAAAACTCTGGTTTCCGGCGTTGCAATGCAGATGAAGGGTGCCAAAGTCAACGTGGTCAAAGCCAATGCCAAAGTCGTCGGCAAAGATGCCAACGGTATCACCGTCGAAGCAAACGGCGAAAAATACACCGGTAAAAAACTGATCATCGCCTCCGGTTCCGTCGCGGCTGTTCCGCCGATTCCCGGACTGCGTGAAGCGGTTGCTTCCGGTGATGCTCTGACCAACAGAGAGATCCTCGCCCTGACCGAAGCTCCCAGGAAACTGATCGTTCTCGGCGGCGGTGTCATCGGTCTGGAAATGGCTTCTTACTTCAACAGCATCGGCACTGAAGTTGTCGTTGTTGAAATGATGGACCGCATCGGCGGACCCACCGATAAGGAAATGTCTGAAATGCTCCGCGGCATCTATGAAAAACGCGGTGTCAAGTTCATGCTCAAGACCAAAGCGGTCGCGGTCAACGGCAGCACCCTTTCTGTTGAAAATGCCGACGGCAAGTCCGAACTCAAAGCCGACAAGATCCTCGTCGCCATCGGACGCCGTGCCAATACCGCTGATATGGGTTATGAAAATATCGGTCTTTACATGGAACGCGGTGCCGTTGTCACCGATGATGAAATGAAGACCAATGTTTCTGATGTCTTTGCCGTCGGCGATGTCAACGGCAAGTCCATGCTCGCCCACACCGCTTACAGAGAAGCGGAAGTCGCCGTCAATGTGATTGCCGGTGAGAAGGACACCATGGATTACAGCGCCATCCCCGCTGTTATTTACACCAATCCTGAAGTTTCCAGCGTTGGCGAAACCGAAGAAACCGCTGCCCAGAAGGGACTCAAGTTCCGCGTTGTCAAAATGCCGCTGATGTACAGCGGACGTTACATCGCTGAAAACGAAGGCGGCAACGGATTTATCAAAATGATCCTCGATCAGGATGATATCGTTATCGGAGCCTGCATTATCGGCAACCCCGGATCTGAAATGATTTTCGGTCTTGCCATGGCGATCACCCGCAAACTCAACTGCGCCGAAATCAGCAAGGTCGTCTTCCCGCACCCGACGGTGGGAGAAGTCTTCCGCGAAGCGGCTCTCAATGAAGCGTAAGAAAAAAGAGAAAACTCTTTCAACCTAAACATATAAGGAAAAAGAAAAATGCCGAAAAGTCAATTTATTGACCCCAAGAAAGTCCGCAAGGCGGGCGTCGTTGATCTGGGCGAGATCAAAATGAATCAGTACAAGAAGACCTTTGCAGAAGAAAAAAAGATCTTCGGAGCCGAAGCACTGCTGGGTATCTACAAAGATATGCAGTTCATCCGCGAATTTGAGACCATGCTTTTCCAGGTCCGTACCCAGAAGCACTATAATGGTATTGACTACCTCTACACCGGTCCGGCTCACCTCTACACCGGTGAAGAAGCTCAGGCTGTCGGTATGGCCTACACCCTGACCAAAGATGACATGATTTTCGGTTCACACCGCAGCCACGGTGAAGTGCTTGCCAAAGGTTTCAACGCCATCCGCAACCTGCCCGAAAAAGAACTCATGGAGATCATGGAAAACTTCTTCGGCGGCGATCTGCTCCGCGTTGTTGAAAAGCACAACAAGACCGGCAACGTCCGTGATCTTGCTCTGGATTACCTGCTCTACGGCTTCATGGCTGAACTTTTCGGACGCGCCAACGGATTTACCCGCGGTCTGGGTAACTCCATGCACGTCTTCTTCCTGCCCTTCGGTATCTACCCGAACAACGCCATCGTCGGCGGTTCCGCCGGTATCTGCGCCGGTGCCGGTCTTTACAAGAAAGTCAACAAGAAGCCCGGTATCGTCGTCTGCAACTGCGGTGACGGTGCCATGGCGCGCGGTCCTGTCTGGGAAGCTCTGAACTTCGCCTCCATGGACCAGTACTTCAAACTGTGGGATGACGAACACAAGGGCGGTCTCCCGGTGATCTTCCACTGTATCAACAACGGTTACGGCATGGGCGGACAGACCTGCGGCGAAACCATGGCTTATGAAATTGCCGCCCGTATCGGTTCCGGTGTCCGTCCCGACGCCCTCCACGCTGAACGTATCGACGGATACGATCCGCTGGCCGTTATCGACGCTTTCAAACGCAAACGCGAGATCCTTGAAAAACGTCTTGGACCTGTCATGCTGGAAACCGTCACCTACCGTTATGTCGGTCACAGTGCCACTGACAGCTCCAGCTATCGTACCGCTGAAGAAATCGAAGCCTGGAGAGAACAGGATTCCATCGCTGCCTTCCGTGCCAAACTGGTCAAGGGCAAGATCGAAAGCGACAGCGCCTTTGATGGTTTCAACGAAGACATCAAGGCACGTATCACCCGCATCATGAAACTGGCTATCGACGAGCAGATCTCTCCCCGTATCGATCCTGCCAACGAACCCGATGCCATGCGTAAATACATGCTCTCCAACGAGCGCGTTGAAAAGTTTGACGATCGTAAACCCGAAGTCAACATGCCTCTTGAAGAGAACCCCAACTACAAGAAGATTCAGACCAAAAAACGTTTCGGCTATGATGAAAACGGCAAAGAAGTTTCCAAACTCATGGCTTACAACGTGCGTGACGCTCTGTTTGAAGCCATCATCGGCAAGTTCTACACTGATCCGACTCTGATCGCATTCGGTGAAGACAACCGTGACTGGGGCGGTGCCTACGGTGTTTACCGCGGACTGACTGAGGCCATTCCGTACCACCGTTTCTTCAACGCTCCCATTTCTGAGAGCGCCATCGTTGCAGCGGCCTGCGGATACGCCCTCTGCGGCGGTCGTGCCATTCCGGAACTGATGTACTGCGACTTCCTCGGCTGCGCCGGTGACGAAGTCTTCAACCAGCTGGCAAAATGGCAGGCTATGTCCGCCGGCGTTCTGAAGATGCCGGTCGTTCTGCGTGTTTCCGTCGGTGCCAAATACGGTGCCCAGCACGCTCAGGACTGGACCAGTCTCTGCGCCCACATCCCCGGTCTGAAGGTCTGCTTCCCCGCAACTCCTTACGATGCCAAGGGTTTGATGAACGCCGCTTTGAGCGGAACCGACCCGGTCATCTTCTTTGAAAGTCAGAAACTCTACGATACCGCTGAACTCTTCCACGAAGGCGGCGTCCCGGCTGACTACTACGAGGTTGCCATCGGTGAACCGGACATCAAACGTGCCGGCAGCGATCTGACCATTCTTTCCATCGGTGCCACGCTGTATCCTGCGATCAGCGCCGCCAAGGAAATGAGCGAAAAATACGGTGTTGAAGCTGAAGTTATCGATGCCCGTTCTCTGGTTCCGTTCAACTACGACAAGCTGATCGAATCCGTCAAGAAGACCGGCCGTCTGGTTCTGGTCTCCGATGCCTGCGAACGCGGCTCCTTCCTCAACGACGTTGCCGCCAACGTCACCCGTCTGGCCTTTGATTACCTCGATGCGCCTCCGGTGGTCGTCGGCGCTCCCAACAGCATCTCTCCCTGTCCGGAACTGGAAAGCTTCTACTATCCCCAGGCCGGATGGATCCTCGATGCTGTCAACGAGGCTGTTCTCCCGCTTCCGGGACACAGTGCCAAGATGAACTTCACCCGCGTGGAAAAAATCCGTCGCGCCAAACTGGGAATCTAATCAATGAAAACCACTGCAGTAAGATTGTATGGAAAGGAAGATCTGCGGCTTGAGTCCTTTGATCTTCCAGAGATCACCGACGGCGAAATCCTTGCAAAAGTTGTCTCTGACAGCCTCTGCATGTCCAGCTTCAAGGCTGCAGAACAGGGGGGCGCGCACAAGCGCGTCCCCGATGATGTGGCTGAAAATCCTGTGATTATCGGTCACGAGTTCTGCGGAGAAATCGTCAAAGTCGGTGCCAAATGGCAGGATAAATTCAAAGCCGGTGACAAGTTCGCCATCCAGCCCGCCATGAACTACAAGGGCAGTCTGGCAGCCCCCGGTTACTCATATCAGTACATCGGCGGAGATGCGACTTACATCGTCATCCCCGAAGAGGTCATGCTCTGCGAATGTCTGCTTCCCTACAAGGGTGAAGCCTACTATCAGGCAAGTCTGGCTGAACCGATGAGCTGTATTGTCGGCGCTTTCCATGCCAACTATCACACCACCAACGGCAGCTATGTCCACAAGATGGGCATTGTCGAAGGCGGAAACATGGCGATCCTCGCCGGTGTCGGTCCCATGGGACTGGGTGCCATTGACTATGCCATCCACGGACCCCGCAAGCCGAAACTGCTGGTCGTCACCGATATCAACGATGACCGTCTCAACCGCGCTGCCCAGCTTTATACTGAAGCTGATGCCGCTGCCAACGGCGTGAAACTTCTGTTTGTCAACACCGGCAAATTTGAAGATCCCGCCGCCGCCCTGCTTGAATATACTGACGGCAAGGGTTATGATGATGTCTTCGTGATGGCTCCCGTCAAGCCGGTTGTTGAAACCGGTGATAAGATCCTCGGACGCGACGGCTGTTTGAACTTCTTCGCCGGTCCCATTGATCCCAAGTTCTCCGCAATGTTCAACTTCTACAATGTCCATTACGGCAGCACGCACATCGTCGGAACCAGCGGCGGCAACACCGATGACATGATCGAGAGTTTGAAACTCATGGAAGCCGGAAAGATCAATCCCTCTGCGATGATCACCCATGTCGGCGGTCTGGATGCGGTCATCCCCGCAACCTTGAATCTGCCCAACATCCCCGGCGGAAAGAAACTCATCTACACCGGAATCAAAATGGAACTTACCGCCATTGCTGATTTCGCTGAAAAAGGCAAATCCGATCCGCTCTTTGCGAAACTGGATGCCTGCGTCAAGGCCAATAACGGTCTCTGGAACGCTGAAGCTGAAAAGATCCTGCTCGCTGCGCTGGCATAATCTTTTTGCTGATTTTCTCCCGGTACGGTTTTTCTGTGCCGGGATTTTTTTTGCTTTTTTTCCGGATTTGCAGCAGGGAAGGGAACGGAGGCTCCGGAGAAAACTTGACAATAAAAGTTTTATGAGTATATTATACTCAACCCTGAAAAGAATAAAAAAGGAGTTTTGTATGTTTAAGTTCTTAAATCTGTGTGTTCTCTTGCTGTGCGCTGCTGTATTGAATGCGGCTCCGGGGAAAAGTTACCGTGAAAATCCCGAGAAATACTGGGATTTCAATCAGTTGAGCAAGGCTCCTGCCTATCGTGCTGCCGGTTTTGAAGAGAGCAAGGCGGACGGATTGCAGGATATTCTCTTTGACGGTGTGCCTGTCAAAGGCAAAAAAGCACCGGTTTTTGCCTATATCGGTTATCCTGAAACGCCCATGCCCGCGGGCGGATATCCGGCGGTTCTTCTGGTTCACGGCGGCGGCGGAACGGCATTTCCGGAATATGTGAGACTTTGGAAAAAAGCGGGATTTGCTGTTCTTTCCATCGACTGGTACAACAGCCGTCCTGTCAAAAACGCTTACGAGAGACGCAAGGTCAAAAACAAGATTCCGCTTGAGGGTGGAACCCGCAATAATATCAGGGAAAACGTTGCCAATATGATTCTGGCACACTCTCTGCTGCGCAGTCTTCCCAAAGTGAACAAAGACAAGACTGTTTTTGTGGGACTCTCCTGGGGCAGCTGGTACGGCGCGACTGTTGCGGCGCTTGATCCGCGCTTCAAAGGTGCGGTTGAGATTTATTGCGGAGATGTGAAACTCAATAAAAAAGGACAGCAGTTGAAAAACGCCCGTTTCTGGGTCAACGGCTATTTTGTTCATGCCGCCAAGGTTCCGATGTACTGGGTCTGTTCCACCAATGATGCCAATATTACGTTTGATTCATTGACCCGTTCTTTGAATGACTGCCCGAAACTTGTGACCAAATCACTGGTGATCCGTCTGCCGCACAGTCACGTCGGATTCAAGTTTCCCGCCTGTTTCCGTATGGCGAAACACTTTGCGCTGGGTGAACCCTCGCTGCCTGTTCTCGGAAAAATCTCCGTCAAAGACGGTGTTGCCTCGGCGGATATCCTCAATGAAGGCAAAGGAATCACAGAGACGATTTTCTGTTATACCACGGATAAAGAGAATGTCAAATTCCGCTACCGTAAATGGCAGAGCATTCCCGCCAAGCGGACCGGAAACAAATTGTCGGTCAAACTGCCGGAGGGAATATTCCAGGGATTTTTCTCCGCATACGACGAAAAAAGTCCCTATCGCGACTGTTGCGGTTCAAGCGATATTCTGTTTTTCGGACACGATAAAGATAAATAACTTCAATGCCTTCTCCGGATGAACGGAGAAGGTTTTTTTATATGTGGAAAAAAACAGTAATATGTTGTGTTTGCGGCTTGTTTTTATCTTTAAGGAATGTTATATTATCTCCCCGGATAGTATATGAAAAAAAGGTATAAAATCTGGGAAGAAAATGAAAATCGGTTTTGACAGTGAGAAGTACTTGCGCGAGCAGTCCGAAGCGATTCTTGAACGGGCGGGCAAGTTCGGAGACAAACTTTATCTTGAATTCGGCGGCAAACTTATCTGCGATTATCACGCAGCCCGTGTGCTGCCGGGATTTGATCCTGACGCAAAAATCAAACTGCTCCAGCGTTTGAAAGATAAAGTTGATATCGTCATCTGTATCCATGCCGGTGCTATCGAGGCGAAAAAGATCCGCGCGGACTTCTGTATTTCTTACGACATTGATACGATGCGGACGATTGACGATCTCCGCGACTGGGGATTGGATGTCCGTGCGGTGGTCATCACCCGTTACAGCGATCAGCCGGCGGTCAAAGTTTTCATCAACCGCCTTGAACGCCGCGGGATCCGGGTTTATACCCACCGCTTTATTCAGGGATATCCGACTGATGTGGATACCATTGCAAGTGATCACGGCTACGGAGCCAATGAATATATTGAAACAGAGCGTCCCATCGTTGTTGTGACAGGTCCCGGACCCAACTCCGGAAAAATGGCAACGTGTCTTTCTCAGGTTTATCACGAATCCCGGCGCGGTATTAAAGCCGGATATGCCAAGTTTGAAACATTCCCTGTCTGGAATCTGCCGCCGAAGCACCCGGTGAATCTTGCCTACGAAGCGGCGACCGCCGATCTCGGTGATGTGAATATGGTTGATCCCTTCCACCTCGAAGCACGGGGAATAACGGCAACCAACTACAACCGTGATGTGGAAATTTTTCCGGTGGTTCAGCGTATCTGTGCCAAAATCATGCCGCCGGATCAGCTTTACGCAAGTCCCACAGAAATGGGGGTCAACCGTATCGGCTTTGCCATCACCGATGATAATGTGGTAAGTGAAGCCGCGCGTCAGGAAATCATCCGCCGTTACTTCCGTACGCATTGCGATTATGCGACCGGAATCGGCTCTGAGGAGTCTGTTCACAGGATGAAACTTTTGATGGATAGTCTCAATATTTCTGAACTTGACCGTCCGGTGGTTGCCGCTGCGCGTGATGCCGCCAAAGAAGCTGAGTCCATTCCCGGTAAGGGCAGCGACAACGTGTTCTGCGGCGCGGCAATTCAGCTTGCCGACGGAACGATTATTAAAGGAAAAAACTCCCCCCTGCTGCACGCCGCTTCAAGCTGTGTTCTCAATGCCGTCAAACATCTGGCGGGACTTCCTGATGATCTGCATCTGATTGCGCCTGAAATCATTGATTCTCTCGGCAAACTCAAACGTGATGTTCTTAAAAACAAACAGTTGAGTCTGGCTGTTGGAGAAACCTTGACCGCATTGAGCGTGAGTGTCCCCTCAAATCCCGCCGCAAGTCTTGCCATGAAGCAGCTTGCCAAACTTGCCGGATGTGAGATGCACACCAGTCATATGCCCAGCGGCGGAGATGAAGTCGGGCTTAAAAGACTGGGTATAAATTTGACCAGTGAACCCTATTTCGCCAGCAGAAATTTGTTTATGGAATAAAAAATGATAATAATTCCTGATTTTTTGACTTGACAAAGTAAATTTCAGGAGTTATCTTTATAAAAGGTTCCCGAAAAACTTATCCCAAAAAGAAAGGAAAAATAAAATGGCTGATCTGAAGAACACCAAGACCGAAGCGAATCTTCTCTATGCTTTTGCCGGAGAATCCCAGGCCCGCAACAAATATTCCTACTTTGCCGGCGTTGCCCGCAAAGAGGGATTTGAGCAGATTGCTGCGATTTTTGAAGAAACCGCCAACAACGAAAAAGAACACGCCAAACTCTGGTTCAAAGAACTGGGACTGCTGGGTGATACCGCTGCCAATTTAGCTGCCGCCGCTGCCGGTGAACGCGAAGAGTGGACTGAAATGTACCGCACCTTTGCTGAAGAAGCCGAGGCCGAAGGATTCACCGCCCTCGCCAACCGTTTCCGCCGCGTTGCTGAAATTGAAAAGCGTCATGAAGAACGCTACAATGCTCTGCTTGCCAACATCCAGAAGGGTGAAGTCTATGTCAAGACTGCTCCGACCCGCTGGGAATGCCGCAACTGCGGACACGTTGTCATCAGCGAAAAAGCTCCGGAAATCTGCCCGGTTTGCAACCATCCCAAGGCTTATTTCCAGGTTGAGCCCCTCAACTACTGATAAGTTGATTTGCTCACGTTGAACCGTTAAAAACGGTTATAAAAACGCGCTGTTCCTGATAAAGACAGATGGGAACCGGGGAGAGAAGAAAAACTTTTTTTCACGAGAAAAAAAGTTTTTCTCCTCTCCCCGGACCCCTCTCCTCTTTTCAAAAAAAGCGGGGTATTTTGTAAAGCAAGGTCAGTACCCTATGGGTAATTATTTCCCCCTATAGAGAACAGAGCCTATAAAAATATCCCCTGCTTCACCGGTATTTCCGGAAGGCAGGGGATGTTTTTTTGTAATTTAATGCGGTATGTTTGAACTGCAATGGCAGATTCAGAGAAACCGCTGTTTTCTTGAAGGGATTTTATGCGATTGTTTCTCTTCCCAGACGGATGGCTGTGATTTGATTTTTTTCGTCCATAACCACGACGCGGGGACGGAATGCCGAGGCCTCTTCGGGTGTGAAATTGGCAAAGCACATAATTGTGATAATATCTCCGACACTTCCGCGATGAGCCGCGGCTCCATTCAGACAGAACGTACCTGAGCCGGCAGGTCCGGGAATTGCGTAGGTTTCCAGGCGTTTGCCATTGGTCGCATTTACCACAAGTATTTTTTCATAAGGAAGAATTCCTGCTTTTTCCAGAATATCAATATCTATTTCCAGACTGCCTTCGTAATCAATATCGCATTGAGTGATTCTTGCCCGATGGATTTTTCCTTTCAGCATTTCTAATAACATAGATTAAGTTCTCCTTTATGTACAAAAATTCCGGTGCTATAATATAGCATTATTGTAAGTGGAAATCAATACGCATGAAAAATACCCTTCCCGATAGTTTTTCAGCTATCCCATGCGCTCCGTGTCTGGCGCATGGCTTCGTAGAGGGCGATCGAAACGCTGTTGGCAAGATTCAGGCTGCGGTTGAATTTTCCCGGCATGGGGATAATACGCAGTCTGTCGGCGTAACGCTCGTAAAGTTCAGGGGGAAGACCGGCGGATTCTCTGCCGAAAACCAGATAGTCTCCGGGAGAGTATTTTACATCGTAATAACTGGTGTCCCCGTGGGTGGAAAAAAAGTGCAGGGTCGCATCGGGATTGAGTTCCAGAAAATTTTCCCAATCCGTATAACGGTGGAGATCAAGATGCTGCCAGTAATCCATTCCCGCCCGGCGCAGATGTTTTTCGTCAAGAGAAAAGCCCAGCGGATCAATGAGGTGCAGAACGCTGTCCGTTGATACGGCAAGTCTGCCGATGGTTCCGGTGTTCTGGGGAATTTCAGGGGCGACAAGAACGATATGGAACGGAATCATTTTTTTCTCTCCAATAAGGCCGCGAACATCAGATCACAGCCGCTGTTTTCAGGAACATGCATGAAACCGGACGATTTTTTTCCGGTAAAGGGATCGATGCCTTCTGCAAGAATAAAGCGGTCATCCTGTGCGAGAAAAGCGTTGATCACATCTTCATTTTCTTCAGCAAAGGCGGAGCAGGTGGCGTAAATGACTTTGCCGCCTGTCTTGACACAGCCTGCAAAGTTTTTGAGAATTTCAAGCTGAAGTTTGGCGTGTCCGGTGACCGCCTGCGGTGTGAGTATCCAGGGATTGCCCGGATTTCTTCTCCAGACACCCGAGCAGGTACAGGGGGCGTCAATCAATACGCCGTCAAACGGTTTGAGGCCGCGCGGGGGACGTCCGTCGTGCTGTTTGGTCTGAATGTTGGGATACCCCGCACGGCGGGCGCGTTTTTTAAGTTCCAGCAGGACTTTTTCACGGATGTCTCCGGCAAGAACAGTTCCGGTTCTCTGCATGGCTTCGGCGATGGCAAGGGTCTTTCCGCCTGCTCCGGCACAGGGATCGAACCAGCGTTCCCCTTTGCGCGGATTACAGAAACGGACGATCGCCTGACTGGCAAGATCCTGGATTTCAAAGGAACCGTTCTGAAAACTCGTTAAGGTACTGACATTCAGGGCGGGATTTGAAATGGCAAGCGCCTGCGGAAAATTTTCAACTTCTTCAAATTTTATATCTTTTGCACGCAGTTCGGCTGTCGTGGACTCCATATCATTGACCCGCAGATACATGGGGGGACGGATGAGGATTTTTTCAGCGTAATCCGCCGGAAGAAGTTTTTTTGTCCACTCCGGGAGCAGTTCTTCTTTTGAAAAATTCATGTTTATTCCAAGAAAAGCTGCAGCTTGTCCGGCACGCTCAGTCCGGGAAAACGCTGAAATTTCAGGAACAGGCAGTTCAATGAATTTTGCGGCAAGTTTCAGCGGCATTTCAGCGGTTCCATCAACTGCCAGTGCAAAAAAGAGCATGGCGGCAAGGTCGCGGTTGGTGTAATTGTTTTCTCCGGATTCAATGACAGAGGATAATTCTTTTCCCGCAAGTTTGCGGACCCAGCCCAAGTGACGGAGAAGAATGTAAAGTGCGCTGTTGATGAGCGCACGGTCTCTTGAACCGCACTGACGGTTGTTCCGGTAAAACGCCGCCAGTTCCCGGTCGGCAGGATTGCCGGATTTGAAAAGTCCCGTAAGAACGCTCCGTGTCGCTGACAGCAGCAGATGAAACTGCGCCTTTTCTTTTTTTTCTGAAAGTTCCAAAATATATTCCTTTTTTTACAGATGATTCAATCATATTATAATGTAGCATGTAAAAAAAATTTTTCAGCCTTGTTCCCGGCTTTTTCTGTAAAATATTTTTCAGAAATCGGTAAAACAGGCAAAAAAAAGCAGTTCTCTCTTGAAAAAAAAGTATTTCGGGTGCATATTATAAAGATTTTGTTTTATGGATTGAAATTTTTTCACCCGTGCAGCACCGTAAAATGTTGAAAGGAGGTAGCGGACATGGCCGTGGAACCCAAAGAGTTCTCAACTCTGAAGTTTAATGACAAGGAGGTCGTTCTCCCTGTCGTCACCGGAACAGAAGGCGAAAAAGCAGTGGATATCACCGGACTCCGACGATCCACCGGATTGGTCGCGCTTGATCCCGGTTACGTCAATACCGCCTCCTGTTACAGTCAGATCACCTACATCGACGGAGAAAACGGTATTCTGCGTTACCGTGGTATCCCCATTGAGGAATTGGTGCAGAAAGTGATGTTCATTGACGTTGCGTATCTGCTCGTTCACGGTGAACTGCCCGACGAAGAGACCCGCCGGGAGTTTTCAAGTCTGCTCAATACCAGCTCTCTCATGCACGAGGATATGCGCCACTTCTTTGATCACTTCCCCAAGGGCGCACACCCGATGCACATTCTGTCAACCATGATCAACGCCATGGCGGCGTTTTATCCCAACGTGGACTTGAAGTCCATGGCGGATAATATTGACCAGTCCTGTGCGCGTGTGATTTCCATCGTCCGCACGATGGCGGCGTTTGTGTATAAGAAATCCATTGGTGAACCGGTGGTTTATCCCCGCTATGACTTGTCTTACTGCGCGAACTTTCTCAATATGATGTTTGAGTCTCCGGTAAAGCCCTACCAGATCAGACCTGAGATCGTGCGTCTGCTCAATGTCTTGTTTATCATCCATGCTGATCACGAGCAGAACTGCTCCACCTCCGCCGTCCGTACCATCGGCAGCGCACAGGTGAACCTTTATGCGACGATTTCAGCCGGTATTTCCGCTCTGTCCGGACCGCTTCACGGCGGCGCCAATCAGGCGGTTATTGAAATGCTCCGCATGATTCAGGAAGACGGTGATATCGACAAATTTATCAGGATGGCAAAAGACAAAAACAGTCCGTTCCGTCTGATGGGCTTCGGACACCGTGTCTACAAGACCTATGATCCGCGTGCGGCAATCGTCCGCAACGAGTGTGAAAAGTTCTTCCGCCAGAATAAATACAGCGATCCCCTGCTGGATGTCGCCCGCAAGGTAGAGGAAATTGCGCTCACGGATTCCTATTTTGTGGAACGCAATCTTTATCCCAACGTGGACTTCTATACCGGAATTCTTTACCGTGCCATCGGTATTCCGGAAAATATGTTTACCGTGATGTTCGCTCTGGCACGTCTGCCCGGATGGGTGGCGCATTGGCGCGAAATGATCGGCGACTCCACAAAAATCGTCCGTCCCCGCCAGATTTACAACGGTCAGGGATTGCGCCATGTGCCGGATGACGACTTCAGAAGTTTCTGAGGATAAAATGGAAGTCCTCTTTTCTGCAGAAGAAATCTCAGCCCGTATCCGCGAGATGGGGGCTGAGATCACCCGTTTTTACAAGGATAAACCTCTGACGGTTGTTGTGCTTGCCTCCGGCGGCATTTTTTTCGGTGCGGATATCATGCGTGCCATTGATTTGCCGATGTGGGTGGATTGTCTGGGCGTAGCCAGTTACGTCAATGATAAAAGCAGCGGTGAGATCCGGTGCCGTTCATGCCTGAAACTGGATTGCAAAGACCGTCATGTGTTGATTGTTGACGAGGTTCTTGATACCGGGAAAACCCTGTTTGAAGTCAAAAAAATGCTGTTGGAGCAGGGGGCGTTGAGTGTAAAAAGTGCTGTGATCGTCACTAAACAGGTCGATCGCTCTGCGACAGTTGCCTCAGCGGACTGGTCGGGCTTTGACTGTCCTGACCGTTACCTTGTGGGATACGGACTTGACTCCAACGAAGAATACCGCAATCTGCCTTTTATCGGCGTACTGGATTGAGGGTATCTTCAATGAAAAAGTGTTGTTTTCTGATACTTTTTCTCTTTCTTTTTTTGCCGCTTGAAGGCAAAAGAATCGTCCTTTTTGAAAAGCCGGAACAGGGGGCAAAGTATCTTGTTGCTCCGGCTTCTGTTGTTTCATTTACCGGTAAAAGTGTGCGTAAAGGAACACAATATAATAATCTTGTACACTTTCGGGATTATTCAGAAGCGCGTATTGCGGATAAATTAACAGGTTATTACAGTCCTGATTTTGAAGTTGATGCAGGACGTGTTAAATTAATCCGCCATTTTCCCCTGTTGAATCTATTGGGAATAATTTTTTTCAGTTGTGCCGGAGTTGTTCTGCTTTGCCGGGGAATATGCAAAGGTATGTCAGACCGGATACTCTGTCTGTTGCCTGTGTGTCTCCGCTGTCTGCTGGTTTTGCTGACGGCAGGACTGTGCGAAAATCTGGTTCCTGTTGCCGCCGATGAGCCGGGATATTTCAAAACCATGTCGGATATGCTCAGCAATTCCTGGCAGGGACCGTGGTCCTTTACTGTCGGAACGGGATTCTTTTATCTGCCGTTTATTCTGCTTACGGGAGCAAAAGAGTTTTATGACATTGTGCCTCATTTCAATTATTTTTCTGCGCTTGTTCTTGCACCGGGAGTTCTTGCGTTGGGCTTTCTTATTCTGCGGAAATTCAACGTTTCCGCAAAAACGGCATGTGCTGCAATGCTGGTGTGGAGCATTTATCCCTTTGTTTCCCTGCACCTTGAAGATTGGAATACTCTGAACTTTCAGCAGTTTTTTCATTATCCGCAGTGGTTCAGCCGATTTAACGGACACTTTTATTATTCATTTTGTATCAATTCAGGTTTCAACGCCATGAGCGACATACCGGGATTATTTCTGGTTATGGCGTGTCTTTATCTTGTTCTTGTTATGCCGTCAAAATATCGTTATGCGGCTTTGTTCGGTGCATTGTACGGCTTTGCCTGTCTGGTCAGGATCAATTATATTCTGCTTGCGCCGCTTTTTGCGTATGTGCTGTGGAGCAAATTTAACTGCCGGCAGCTTTGTGCGGCGGCGTTGAGCAGCGTGGGTGCGTTTCTTGCTGTGTTCGGGATACAGCTTGTCTGTAATACCATTCAATTCGGTTCGCCGCTTACTTTCGGATACATTCTGCATTACACGCAGAATGCGGCACTTGACCGTCCGGTTGCAGGCTTTACCTGGCATACTTTTTCTCAGTGGCGGAATCTGAATTATCTTTTCAAAGTGAATCTGCCGTTTTTTGCATTGGGAACAGCGGCATTGTGGATGATGCGTGACCGTTTCAAGCAGACGGTACTTGTTCTGCTGAGTGTGCCGGTTGTTTTATTTTTCTGCGGATACAGTCACACATTCTGTGATGCGAGACGTTTTGTCTTTCCTGCCTTTGCCGGTCTGCTGATGGCTGTTGCCGCATCGGATATGTGGAAAACGCTTTCCCGTAAAGATTTGCTTTCTGTTTTCTCAGCATTGTTTTTGATGCTTACTTTGACCGTTCCCGTTCAGGCGTATTGGCGCGGATTGCCTTTCATGCTGGGGCAGGGAATCCTTCTGCGGCTTGCCGGAGTGCTGGTTCCTCTTCTGCTTTTGGGTATTGTCTGGAGATTTATCCGCAGAAAACTTTATTTTGAAGCGGCATTTGTTTTTCTGTCGGCTCTTTTCTTTTATGCGCCGGTTTATGTTTCTGCCGTTGGCATGTTCCTTTTGATCCCGTGGATTTTGTGGCGGAATTCCCATTCCGTAAAATCCCCGGGAACTGCGGAATAAAATCCCCTGAAAAATTTTTCTTTTCTCTTGACAAACAAAACTTTTTGTGTTAAATTAATGGTAAAGCATTTGGTAAAGCAAAGGTAAAAAGGGGCTTATGGGCAGTAAAAACAGCAATGAATATTCGGGGATCAAGATCAAACTTTACAATTTTGCGTTAAGTGATCAGGGGCGTCCGAAGACACTTCCGCCGCTGCGGACATTGGCAAAAGAGTACGGCTGCACACATCCGACAGTTCTGCGGGCTGTTCGTGATTTGATTGTTCAGGGTGTTATTGTTCCATTGAAGGGGGGCGGTTACCGTACGCTTCAACTTGACAGTGCCGGAGAACACCATATCGTCAATTATATGTTCGGCAACGGCATGAATCTTTATGTGGATCACTATACCCTGCAGTTGAGGTATCATTCTCTCAATACACTTACCCGTCAGCATGTCCAGCTGGGAGTCGCTGAATTCCGGCAGAGCAGTGCGGGGGACTTTGCCCATGAGATGACTTATGGCAACTGCGATGCCGGACTTCTGGTTGATCCTCCCGCACAAATCGTTGAAGAGATTGCCGGAGTCTGTGCCGGACGGAATATTCCTCTCGGTGTATTCGGTTCGTCATTTCCCGGTGGAGATATTTCCTGTTCTTTTGATGTTGAAAAAGATTTTTCGCAGGTTTTTCAACGGTTGCTTGAACTTGAGCGCCGCCGTGTGCTGGTCTTGTGCCGTCTCAATAATCACTGGATCCCCGGCGTTCAGACGGCTTTTGATAAATATCAGCATCACTTTGAACGGGCGGAATTCAAAGTTTCCACCAATCAGGAACTTATCAATTATACGCTTGAAAATACAACGGACAGCGGTGCCGGATTCGATACGGTTGTTTTTGTCATGTTTCTGGAGGAACTTTACGGAAAACTGAAACAGAATAATCCGGATATTTTATGCGTCATGCCTTCTTTCGGAACAGTTTTTGAACCGGGATTTACCGGAATCTCAATGGATATGCAGATGGAACAGGCAGGAATTATTTTCGGTGAAAATTTGTACCGGTTGATGAATAAGCAGCCGCTTGAGCAAGCCCATTTCCACATAAAGTGTCAGTTGACAGAAAATTTTTAAAACATTTTTTATCAGCATTTTTTCAATCCAATCAACAGGAGGATCCGTATGAAAAAGAGTGTTTCCGTTTTTTGTTGTTCCCGTGTTAAAGTGTTGTCCCTGTTCTCTGAACACGCCCGTTTCACTTTGATAGAATTGCTGGTGAGTGCTGCTTGTAAAACAGGTGTTTTGTATAACCGCTGCGGCATGCTGTTATCAAAGGGCGGCGCGTTAAAAACGGACAAAAACGGACAAAAACGGACAAAAACGGATATCGGTGCGCCGCAGAATACGGCTGGTTTCGCCCAACAACAAAATACCCCGCTTTTCTTTGAAAGTGAAAGGGGGTTTGGGGGAAAGCGAAAACCTTCTTTTCTCGTGAAAAGAAAGTTTTCGCTGTCCCCCAATCTCTCCCCATTTACTCTCATAGAACTGCTGGTCGTGATTGCCATTATTGCAATTTTAGCGGCAATGCTTATGCCCGCACTGCAGCAGGCGCGTGAACGGGCAAAGGTAACAAACTGCAGCAATACGCTCAATCAGATCGGGAAATCTGCCGGATATTATGCCGATGACAATGCTGATTTTCTGCCGTATTACTGGAATGGCGGCAGCTGGGGCAGATCCACGCAGGGGATCTTTGCCAACGGCAGTTTGGGAACAGGAACTCTGCTCGGCAAATATCTTGGACACAGCGGCAATAATCTTGCCTATTTTTACAGCAATCTTACCCAGACAAAATTCAGCTGCACGTCTGCGAAACCAATCGCCTACAACTATTCTTATGCGTTCAATAAAACGATTACAGATGGAATCAAAATCACCCGTATCCGTCAGACTTCGCGTATGCTGAATTGTGCCGATGCCAATGCGGCGGCTTATTATATCAACGGAGAAGATGCGACGAATTATCCTCTCGGCTTTGCAAATCACAACGGCAAAGCGAATGTGATGTTTGTTGACGGACACGGAATTACGATGGCAACAGAAGCAAAGTATTTAAGCGGAGTTATCGACACAGATTCAGATACTGAAATTTTCTGGTTGGGAGAAGATAAATGAAGAGCAAACTCTTTTTTCTTCTGAGTACGGTAATTTTTCTGCTGCCGCTTGACGGAGAGGAGGTGTTTTCCTTTTCCCCATCAATACCGCGCAAAATCGTGATCGGGAAAAAAACAATTATGAACGCGGTCGTCAACGGTAAGGTCAATTTTGATGTGACCGTTCCCGAAAAAGCTGCTCCGGCGGTCAAACAGGCCGCGGCTGAACTTTGTTACTGGCTGGGAAAAATTTTCGGACAGGAGATCAAACCTGTTGCTGTATCCGGTAAAGATATCGTCATTGCCGTCGGGGATCAGACCCTTGCCCGCAAAAACGGCATAGATACCGGCAGTTTTGACCGTGATGGTTTTGTGATACGTTCTTTTGGGAAAACTGTTCTGATCGCGGGCAGGGATTCAGACCGTTATAACCCGCGCAAAAGTACCGGAGGATATGATGTCCGGCGCGGTATGTTCAATGTTGAACGCGCGACATTGTTCGGAGTTTATGATTTTCTGGAGCGTTTTACCGGAATGCGCTTTTATTTCCCGGTAAAAGAAGGGGTTTTTCTGCCTGAAATAAAAAACTGGGATTTGCCGGAAATGGATATCTATGACCGTCCTGACTGGAATCAGCGTTTCTGCTGGCTGTTTGCTTATCCCTGGAGCAAACGTCCGTTGTATTATCCCCGGGAATATAAAGAACTGCATTTGAATCTGTTTAATGCAGAAGCGGATGTCCGTTTGTGGAACAGGTGGCAGAGTATCCGTCTGCGTCCGACCCACGGTTTGTCAAAGCTGGGTTACAAACAGCGTTTCGGCAAAAGTCATCCGGAGTATTTCGCCGTGGATCCTGCGGGAAAGCGGGTCGCTGATTTCCGGCATCTGTGCTTTTCGAGCAATATCCGGGAGGAGATCTATCAGGATGCTGTGAGTTTTCTGAAAGCGGAACCCGCTTCCAAACGCGGGGTCATCAGTTCCCGCAACAAGGTCGAATGGGATACTGAAAATTTCATTCCGGGATTGCCCATTTTTGATATCATGCCTGATGACGGTATGATACCATGCTGTTGTGACAAATGCCGTCCGATTACCATGAGTGCTGAAAAAACAAGCGAACAGGTCTGGAACTTCATCATCGACTGTGCAGAGCGGTTGAAGCGCGAAAAAATTCCGGGTTATCTTTCCATTCTTGCTTATGCACCGTATGACCGCATTCCCAAACGGCAGATCCCCGATAACGTCCTTGTCTGGGTTTTTGACCGGGGTCCCTGGAATGCAGGCAATCCGGAATTGATGAAAAAACAGCTTGCCCATATCCGGGCATGGGCGGAAAAGTGCGGCGGCAGGATCGCAGGTGTTTACAATCACTGGTTGAAATTTCCCGGCGGTATCCTGTTGGATCTGCCCTGTACGACTCACCGGGCGATTGCGGCTTATTATAAGGAGATCGCTCCGCTTCTCCGCAGTGGATGTTTTGTTGAAACGCAGACCGATCGTTTTGTCTTTCAATATCTCAACTGGTATATTTTCAGTAAATTTGCCTGGAACAATAAATGCGATACAGAGGCTCTGCTCAAAGAACATTTTGATTTGCTTTTCGGACCGGCAGCAAAAGAAATGGACTCCATTTACCGCAAATGGGAAAATATTTTTCTTTCCGTCAACGGCAACATCGTCAATACACCGCTTGGACCGCAAGTTTCCGTTCCGCCGAATCAGGAGTTGTGGGAAAAGTTCTATTCTCCCGCAGTACGCAAAGAGATCGACATATTATTCGACAGGGCATTGGATCTTACCCGCGGCAATAAAACATATCACGACCGGATAGAATTTTTCCGCAAAAACATGTGGGGACCTCTTTGCCAAAGCGTTGCACAACACTTCAAAATCATTGAAGAGCGCAATAAACATAATTGCCGCAGTGCGGCATTAAAGAACGGTGAAGAGATAAAAATTGATGGTATCGTCAATGAAAAAGCCTGGCAGAACAGTCCGGCAATTTCTCTTATGCCGTTTAAGAAAGGCGGAAAAGCAGATGTTTCCACGGTTGTCTGTCTGCGCCATGACAGCCGTTATCTTTATATCGGCGTTGAATGCAGTGAGCCGGATATATCTGCAATGCAGAATGGACCGCAAAAACAGGATGATCCTGATTCCGTCTGCAGTGCAAGTACCTTTGAGATCTTTTTGAATCCGGATATGGAAAGAAAGGATCACTATCAATTTGTCATCAATCCTGCCGGAACTTCTGCGGACTTCAGAGTTTTCGGTAAAATTGCCGTTACCCCCTGGAACAACGGACTTGCAGTCAGAACAAAAATCACTCCCCGCGGGTGGACGGCTGAAATCCGCATCCGCCGGATCTCAATGAGTGGCGGAGAACGCAATTCTTTTGCCGTCAACTTTGCGCGGGTGCGCCTCTTTAAGGATCCTAAGAAAAACAAAACAAAAATTTACTCATGGGTCCCCGGTCTTTCTGCATTGAATGAAACGGAATCCTATGGAACATTATTTCTTAAATAACCAATAAAACAGGAAGTGAAAAATGAAAAATTTTATGCTGATCGCAGTCTTGAGTGTGTTGACTTTTCAGGGCATTTCTGCCGATGAGTTCAAAATCAACGGAAAGTTTCTCCCCGGAGGTGCGGATGGGTTGCCTTACGCCTGGGTGCATAATAAATTCGGCGGTCCGAAAGCTGATAACGGCACTGTTGTTTTGAATAAAATCAATGACAAGGAGTATTCTCTCGGCGTTTTGGCTTCTTCAAAATACAATGCTCATATCATCACAACACTGAGAAAGTATCGCCCCGCACCGGGAGATAAACTTGAAATTTCCGCACTGGTCAAAGGCAAAGGCGCCGCCATGCTGGGAATCTATGCTTTTGCCACGATCGACTGGACGAATGTTCCCAGTTATAAACCAATCAAACTTTCAGAAAAGGAGTTTGTACGTCAGCGTGCCGTATTGACTGTTCCGCAAAGTATCCGTTCCTCCAAAGGCGTTGTGCCCTGCAATCGCGTGGCGATCGTGTTGTGGACGGGGAAAAACAGTGAGGTCTTTTTCCGCGATGTTCAGATCCGCAAACTGAAATCTGAAAAGCCGCACAAAGAAGTGAAGAAGATCACGAAATAGGCAGCGTAACACATTTTCTGTAAAATTGCGTATCCCGGTAAGGTTTCTGAATTTGCAAAACAGTTTGAATACGGGGGCCTGACAGGTTTATCGTATTCTTTCCCCGATTTCACCGGAGTCCGGTGCAAGTTGAGAACAACCAATATGGCAGAGTTTCCAGATGGGGAGTTGAAAAAACGGACAAGGTGTATTAAATTATTCTCTTACAGTAAATCTTTGCTCAGACTTTCCACGACTTTTCTGATCGGATCGGATGAAATATGTTCCGGCAAGAGCAGTTGTTGCATCAGAAAAATTGGCAGGGATCTCAGAGAATTTACAGAAAAATATGTTATGCAGCCAAAGTAAATCACCGGGATCGCCGATCCCGTTATCAGACAGGAGTATCAGATGAAACTTGAGACAAAATTGTGCAGTTCTCTTCTAAAGGTCGTTCCGGATCGTGTGCCGGAGGGGGCTGCTTTTAAAAAAGCACAGGCGCTGCGCGGAGAAGTTTTTTCATTCCAGCTGGCATATTGTCCGGTGGATTTTCAGAGAGTGAAAATTGAAGTTGAGCTGGAGTCCCAACTTGAAAAATATATTTCATGGCGCAAAGTAGAACTGGTTCCCGTCAATTATCCGGGGTGTCTGTTTGATGAGGATTATCTTTTTACAACAGCGGGAATGTATCCGGACAGGCTTGAAAATCCCTCTGACAAACCGCTTTATTCCGTTCAGGGGCAGTGGCGTTCACTCTGGTTTAAAATTGCGATTCCTGAGGATTGTCCGGCGGGGATTTTTGATATTGCAATTACCCTCTCGTCTGCGGCGGACGGCAAAAAGTGCCGGGTGAAAAAAGTTTTTAAACTGGAAGTTATTCCTTTGACTCTTCCGGAGCAGAAGTTGACCTTTACCAACTGGTTTCATGCTGATTGTATCGCGTCTTACTACAATTTTGAGGTGTTCAGCGAAGAACATTGGAGCGCGCTTGAAAAGTTTTTTTCAAGTGCGGCATCCCACGGTGTCAATCTTCTTTTGACGCCGCTGTTTACTCTGCCTCTGGATACTGCTGTCGGGGGAGAGCGTCCCACCTGTCAGCTGGTGAAAGTTTTTTGCAGAAACGGAGAGTACTCCTTTGACTTTTCCCGTCTGGACCGTTGGATTTCTCTTGCTCAAAAGTGCGGAATACATCAATTTGAAATGTCCCATCTTTTCACCCAGTGGGGAGCCGAATTCACCCCGAAAATCATCGCAGAAACCGATGGCGTTGAAAAACGTATCTTCGGCTGGGATGTCCGGGCGGATTCTGCGGAATATGCCGGCTTTATGGCTGCATTCCTGCCGGAACTCACCGGTTATCTGAAAAAGAAGGATTTGCAGGACCATGTTTTCTTCCATTGTTCCGACGAACCTCATGACGGACACAAAAAGAATTATTGTTACGCGGCCGAACTTCTGAAAAAATATCTCGGCGGTTTCAGGATTATGGATGCGTTGAGCAGTGTCGATTTTTACCGTCTGGGCTATGTGGCGTATCCTGTCCCCATTGAATCGCATCTGGAGGAGTTTATTGCCGCAAAAGTTCCGGAGTTGTGGACCTATTACTGCTGCGGACCGGCGCAGATTTACCCCAACAGACTGATTGCCATGCCCTCTGCCCGCAACCGTATTCTGGGAACGCTGCTGTATTATTTTGATGTCAAAGGCTTCTTGCATTGGGGATTTAATTTTTATTATTCGCAGTATTCCGTCAGCAGCATTGATCCTTATAAATGTACCGATGCCGACAGCGCATTTCCGGCGGGAGATCCCTTTGTCGTCTATCCCGGTCCCGGCGGCGTGCCGGAGGATTCTTTGCGCCATGAAGTGTTTTTTGAGGCTCTTCAGGATCAGCGCGCTTTGCAGCTGCTTGAAAAGTTCATGCCGCGCAAAAAGATTCTTGCCCTGTTGAACAAAAGTGTTTCAGACGGCAAAATGAATATGGCAAACTATCCCCGCGGAGAACAGGCAGTTCTGGGTCTGCGTAAAAAAATCAACAATCTGCTGAAAAAATACGCAGACGGAAATTGATAAGTTTTTCTGAAGGCTCTGTTCCCTATATGGGTAGATATTACCGATAGGGTATTGTCTTTATTTAA
>SUVX01000040.1 GCA_015061725.1 Lentisphaerota bacterium | reverse complement strand
TACAGAACTCATTTTTCAGTCATTTAACCGTCCAAGTTTTTGGGGTCACATCACTGGTGGTTGCAGCAACGTCGCAACCACTACTCAGCTTTTTTTGCCAAGCTTTTTTTCACTTGGAAAAAAAGCGGAAAGTTTGCGTTGGAGGGTACGGCGGCTGATGCCGAGCATGGCGGCGGCTTGAGTTCTGTTGCCGTTGCATTTTTCGAGGGCTTGTTCAATGAGTTTTATTTCGGCATCGTGGATATCAAGTTTTGGGGAATCCAGAGGAAGAGAGGAAATTTCTGAAGCAGATACCGGGGGGATCTCCTCAGTTTCTCCGGTTAAAAATTCGGGTGGCAGGAGAGAATCCGAGAGAATTTTTCCGCCGCTTAAGACAACCATGGATTCGATGCAGTTGCGTAATTCGCGGATGTTGCCGTGCCAGGGGGCATTGCAAAGTTTCTGCATGGTACCGGGTTCAATACCGGGCGAAGGCATACCGTTTTCGGCAGCGAATTCGGCGGCGAACTTTTGAACGAGGGCGGGGATTTCGTTGCGTCTTTCGCGCAGGGGCGGAAGCTTCAGATTGATAACGGAGAGGCGGAAAAAGAGATCTTCTCTGAAAGAACCGTCGCGGACCATCTGTTTCAAGTCGCGGTTGGTGGCGGAGATGAGGCGGAAATCGCTGTGAACGGTCTGAGTACCTCCGACGCGTTCAAAGGCGCGGGTTTCGAGGACACGGAGCAACTTGACTTGAGTTGCGGCATCAATTTCGCCGATTTCGTCAAGAAAAACGGTACCTTTATCAGCGAGTTCGAACTTTCCTGAGCGGGTTTCATTGGCGCCGGTGAAGGCACCTTTTTCGTAACCGAAAAGTTCACTTTCAAGGATGGTGGAAGTAAGTGCCGCACAGTGAACGGGGACAAATGCGCCGGTTCTGCCGCTGTTTTCGTGAATAAGTTTTGCGATGACCTCTTTGCCGGTGCCGCTTTCTCCGGAAAGGAGGACTGAGGCACGGCTGGGAGCGACGGTGCGGGCGGTATCGTAAACGGCAGCCATGGGGGTGGAAATACCGTCAGGAGTGACGATACCGTCAACTTTTTTTGCAGTTTTATCGGGAACGGACGGCGGGGGAACAGCGGCGGCAGATTCCTGAGAAAGAGCCGCTTCGATCACTGTTTCGAGCTGGGCTAATTTAACGGGCTTGGAGACAAAATCATACGCGCCGAGTTTGACGGCCTGAACGGCATCGGTGATGGAGCCGTAGGCGGTGAGCAGCACACAGGGGATCCCCTTGTCTGCAGCAGCTTTAAGCACACTCATACCATCAGCTCCGGGCATCCGCAGGTCAGTTAAGACAAGGTCAAAGGACTGATTTTTGAGCAGATCAAGGGCGGCACTGCCGTCGGCGGCGGTGCTGATGGCATATTTGCGCTTGAAGAAGCGTTCAAGGGCGGTTCTGGTGTTGAACTCGTCGTCTGCGATGAGAATGGTCTTTTTGCCGTTCATAAAACTTAACGCCCGCCGTAGACGGCTTTTTCAAGTTCAACCTGGAACTGCTGAATATCTTCCTGAGTGGGCTGATTGCCGACGAGATTTTCCAACCCCAGTCTGCCGGTCTGATCGATGTACCAGTCGGCGGTGGAGCCTGAGGCAAACTTCACGGAGCCGGAAAGAGCAGTTCCGGGACGCATGAGCTTGCTGATTTCAACGACGGTCTTGCCATCAGCAGGAGCTGCGGGAGCTTCTGCGGGGGCGGCTTCTTCTTTGGCAGTTTCTTCTTCTTTTTTCTCTTCTTCGGCTTTGGCGGCGGCTTTCGCCTGCCAGTCGATATCCAGACCTGCGGCGAGGATACGGATATCCATGTAGGTCATAGACAATTGAAATTTCTCATTGACTTCATTCTGAATGTCAGAGAGGGAAATGCCTTCGGCAATTCTTGAAGCCATAAAAATTTTGATATCGTTTTCAAGAGCTTTATCCATGATTTACTTCCTTCTTTTGCGCTTTTTCTCAGCGTTTTCTCTGTGCCGGATACTTTCAACTTTTTTGGGACGGGCGCAGAATTCAAGCAGAATCGGAACGGCGAAAAGACCGAAGGCTTCGCGCAGCTGATTCCGCAGATAAGCGACGTAATTGTCGGGGATACCATCCGGCTTGTTGACAAAGAGCTTGATACGTGCCGGACGCATACCGACCATTGCGGCATAATAGAGTTTGAGGGGACGGGTTCCGGTGACCGGCGGCGTGCGTTTTTCCATGGCAGCAGCCAGAACGCGGTTGAGAACGCCGGTGGAAATTTCAACTTCGAGTTGTTCCATAACATCGGCGATGGCATCCAGAAGCTGATCGAGATTCTGCTTCTTCTTTGCGCTGATGGAAACGGCGGGAAGATTGCCCAGATGCGGCAGGGCATCGCGCAGTTCGTCGATCAGAACATTGCGTTTCTTTCCTTCGCAGGCATCGGACTTGTTGGCGACGATGACACAGGGCTTGTTCGCTTTTTGGATCAATCCTGAAATACGGCGGTCCTGAGCCGTGACACCGTTGCCGCTGGAATCAACGACAAAGAGGATCAAATCGGCACGTTCAATGGCGCTTTTGGCACGCATGACGCTGAAATATTCAACCAGATCGTCCACTTTGGCAGTTTTCCGCAGACCGGCGGTATCAACGAGGATGGCAGGACGGAATTCGTCACGGTATTTGATGGAAAATTCAATTTCGACGGCATCGCGGGTGGTTCCGGCGACGTCGCTGGTCATAACGCGTTCGCTGCCGAGGAGGGCATTGACCAGACTGGACTTGCCCACGTTGGGACGTCCGATGACAGCCAGACTCACAGCAGACGGCGGGGGCGTATCCATGCCGGGGGGCAGCTGACGGACAGCTTCTTCAAGCAGAGCGGCAATACCGCCTCTGTGTTTGCAGCAGATGGGGTAAACTTTGGGGAATCCCAGGACGGAAAACTCTGCGGCATCGTCTTTGAGCTGCGGAGAATCACACTTGTTGACGGCAACCAGAACGGGACGTCCCGAACTGCGGAGACGTACAGCGATATCCCGTTCAAGGGGCGTGACACCCGCCTGGGCATCACCGACCATGATCAGGACATCGGCATCGGCGACGGCGGCTTCGACCTGAAGGGCGATATTGGCATCCCAGAAGTCAACTTTTTTTGTCTCTCCGGACATCATGCCCAGACCGCCGGTATCCACCAGATTAAAACGTCTGCCGTTGCGGAAAACGGGAGCGGAGATCCGATCGCGGGTCACGCCGCTCATTTCGTGAACGATGGCAAGACGGCGGTTTAAAATGGCGTTGAACAGACTGGATTTGCCCACGTTGGGACGTCCCACAATGGCAATCGTGGGACGGTGCAGAGAGAGCACCTTGGTTGAAATTTCCGGCATGCCGGTATTATCCATATTTTCTTCGTTCATGCAATTACCTGCAGCTGTTGATTTCGTCGCGGAGTTTGCGGGCGGCTTCTCCGGCGGCCTGAGCAAAGTTTTCATCTTTTCCGGCGAAAATAATGCCGCGTGAGGAGTTGATCATCAATCCGCCCCAGCCTTCAACGGCACCGTTTTTGATAACTTCGGCAACGCTTCCGCCCTGAGCGCCGACACCGGGAACGAGGAAGGGCAGTTCCGGACACGCCTGACGCAGTTTCGCCAGTTCTTCGGGATAGGTTGCACCGACGACCAGCGCGGCATTGCCGTTGTAGTTCCACTGATCGCGGACAAGATCCGCAACGTGTTCATAAAGAGCTTTGCCGTCAGAAACCAGATTCTGAAGATCTCCTGAGTGGGGATTTGAGGTGCGGCAGAGAATGATCACACCCTTGTCGGCATAGTCGAGGAAGGGCTTGACGGCATCCAGTCCCATGTAGGGGTTGACGGTAACGGCATCGGCGCCGTAACGGTCAAAGGCTTCGCGGGCATACTGCGTGGCAGTGGAGCCGATATCGCCGCGTTTCACATCCAGGATCACCGGAATACCGGGAGCGTTTTCGTGGATGTAATCAATGGTCATTTTCAATTCATCATCGCGGTTTTCTCCGGCATAATAAGCGGCCTGAGGCTTGTAGCAGCAGACATAATCCTTTGTGGCGTCAATAATCGCCTTGTTGAAGTTGAAGAAAGGCTTGTCGGAATTTCTGACACACTCCGGAAGTTTGGACATATCCGGATCAAGTCCGACACAGACCATACTGCGGTTTTTGATGGCGGCTTCGGCTATGGCTTCAAAAAATTTCATTTTATTTTCCTCCTGATTTTGATAATATATTTTATAAATATACACTCGTTGATAACATAGCACTTTTTTCCTTATTTTCAACTTGTCCCCTGTAAAAAGCCTGTATTTTTTGCCCTGCTCTCCGCTTTTTTGAAATAAAGACAGGAGGGGGCGGGGGGAGAGAAAAACTTTTTTCAAAAACAAAAAAAGGGGGGGGTGACGAAGGGCGGGTGGGGTGGAGGCTGTCACATGCAGAAAAAAAATTATTTTATTGTGTTAAAAAAAGTATCGGAAAGTGATTCCGGTGCTGAGGGAGAAGCCGGATATAAAATTCCGGCAGTTTTGGCTGTTGAAGAGCATAAAACCTGTGACCGGATCAGGGGAGAGACGGGCGGCAGGGGGTATCTGCTTTTTTGTGAAGAAATATTGCCTGAACCGGGAGATATCATTATTGATACGGCAAGGGAATATGAAATAACAGAGGTCAAAATCTGCCGGGATATTTCCGGAAAAGTCCGTGCAGTCCGCTGCACAACGCTCAACAACTAAAAAACATGAGGTGAATTTCTATGGAACAAACTTACAGTATTGCGCCGATCAAGCGTCATCCCTACCTTGCCGCATTTGACGGTGAGATTCTGGGACCGCTGGCGGAAGCTCCCCGGATTGAATCAGACATGAAAGTTTATGATTCAATGATTTACGAAAACGGCGGAAACGAAGAAGTCAGTAAAACGATCATCCGTTCTGCTGCAAAAATCACGATCCGCACAAAAAATATTGAAACGGCGCTGGCACTTGCCGGAGCTTTGACAAAGGGCGGAAATGTTGCCGCCCAACGCAAAGTTTTAAGTTTCACGCCGATTACTGAAAATGCAGATGAAAAAGTCCTGACTTTTCCCGCTGCGGTCCTGCTGCCCGACCTGGAATACGTTCCGACGATGGGCGGAGACCATATCGCAACGTTGACTTTCATGGCATATCCCGATGAAAACGGAAAACTCTTTACCTATGTGTGATTTTCCGGATTTTGTGATACTTGAATACGCTTCCGGCGGAGCAGAAATGGCTTTTGCCCTGCCGGAAAATGCCCGTAAATACTGCATAGCGGCGGCGCAGTTTTTCCGGGCGGGCAGAAAGAAAACAGCGAAAGATATCTTTATCTGCGTGCTGAAACATGCCGTTCCGTCTTCACTTGCAAAAAAATTCAAGCATTTCACAGTTCCGGAACTGGCGCATCTTGCTGCTTATCTGCTGGATGTCAAATTTGCAGAAGACAAGAGTCCGGAAGAAACTTTTTCGGATTCGGCTCTTGAAAAATCCATGCAGAGACTGTTGAAAAAAATCCGGTAACAGCAATCCTTTTTCAGTCTGTTTCTTCAACGGAACAGACTGTTTTTTATGCAAAAAGCCTTGAAAAAAACGCGTTTGGTGATATCTTATTAAGCGGAAATATTTTCCTCAACAATAAATTATTTGGAGATTTTTTATCATGGCTGAAAAAATCAAAGTCGGTATCTGGGGACTCGGAAGAGCCGGAAACAGTATGCACGGTTCTGAAATCAATTCATTCTCAGATATGTTTGAAATCGCCGCAGTCTGCGACATTGATCCTGAACGCTGCGAACTGATGAAAAAAAGCAAGGCTCCCAACGCCCGCACCTACACCGACGGTGATGCATTTCTGCAGGATAAGGATGTGGAACTGGTTTCCGTTGCGGTCCGTTCCCCCGACCATGTGAAGTATTGCATCCGCGCTCTTGAAGCCGGAAAGTATGTTTTTGCCGAAAAACCCGTCGCCATCAGTGACGAAGGCTGCGACCGTCTGCTCGAAGCCGCCAAACGTTTCCCGGGCAAACTTTTCTGCCGTCAGAACCGCCGTTTTGAAGCGGCTTTCAACCACATCCGCGAAATCATGGCAAGCGGTATTCTGGGCGAAGTTTATGAAATCAAGCTCTGCCGTCACAGCTTCAGCTTCCGCAACGACTGGCAGACCATCATTGAATGCGGCGGCGGTCAGCTCAACAACTGGGGTCCGCACCTGATTGACCACGGTCTGCGCCTGCTGGAATCCCCCCTCAAGGATCTGTGGAGCGACCTGAAACGCGTGACCGCTCTCGGCGATGCCGAAGACCATCTCAAAGTGATCATGCGCGGCGAAAACGGACGCGTTATTGATATTGAAATTTCCGGCGGTATCGCCCTGGGCTCCCCCGTCTATGCCGTCTACGGAACCCGCGGTTCTCTGATCAGTCCCGATGAACAGGATCTGCAGCTCAAATATCTGCATCCTGATTTTGCTGCTCCGACTGACAAGTCCAACCCCGGCACCCCGCCGCTCTCAGGCGGTTTCGGCGGCGAATACAAACCCCGCTGGGTCCGCAAAACCATCATGGTTGAACCCTCCAACGGCGCAACCGTCGGCGATATCTACAAACACCTTTACAAGGCTATCCGCGAAGGCGTTGAATTCCCGGTCAAACTCGAAGAAGCAATCGAAGTTGTCCGCGTCACCAACGCCGTCAAACGTCAGAATCCGGCTTTCACTCCCTGCCCGGACGCTGAATAATCTTTCTTTTTGACAAAAAGAAAAGGGAATCGTGGGGAAGAGAAAAACTTTTTTTCACGGGAAAAAAAGTCTTTCTCTTCCCCCCGAACCCCCTATCTCTTTTCAAAAAAAGCGGCGTATTTGTTGAAGTCCCCGAATCTCCCGGGGGCTTTTTTTATGGCAATCGTCCATTGGGTCCACCCGGTCCATAAAAATGCCGTTTTGTTTCCGGCAAACTTAAAAAAATTATGCCTTAAACCTGGAATAAGGTGTTTGAAAGTTGATTCCCGTGTGCTATATTATCGGTGAATACAGAAAAATTACAAAGCACAGGAAAATTCAATGGAAAGTTTGCGTATCAGAGGCGGTCGGGTCACCGGCGGGGAAGTTACAGTCAGCGGAAATAAAAATGCGGCTCTGCCGATGATTGCGGCTCTTTTGCTGACCGATGAGGAGATCATTCTGCACAATGTGCCGGATATCCGCGATGTCCGCAGTATGCTTGAAATTGCCGGAAATCTGGGTGTTGAATACTCTTTTGAAAACGGTACTCTGCGTTCAAAATGCACCAAAATCACCGATACGGTCATCTCAAAGGAACTCTGTTCAAAAAACCGCACGAGTATTCTTTTTGCCGCCCCGCTTACCGCAAGGTGCGGACAGGCGGAACTTTATCCGCCGGGCGGAGACGTCATCGGCAGACGCAGACTTGACGGACACTTTTACGGATTGACCAAACTCGGCGCAACCATGTCCGGCAAAGAAAACTACATTTTCCGCGCTCCCAAAGGACTTGAAGGCAGAGAACTCTTTCTGGATGAGGCAAGTGTGACGGCAACAGAACAAATCCTGCTTGCCGCAGTCACCGCCCGGGGAACGACCACTCTCTTCAATGCCGCAGGCGAACCCCACGTCTGCGATCTGGCACACTTTCTCAATACGCTCGGCGCGAAAATCTCAGGTGAGGGAACCAATACCATCACCATTGAGGGTGTTGAAAAGCTCCACGGCGGAGAATACACCGTTATCGGAGACCACATTGAAGCCGGCAGTTTCATCGCCCTCGGCGTGGCAACAGGTGCGGAAATCACCGTCAACGGCATTACCAAACGCAACCACTGGATGCTCCATAGAGTCTACGAAAAACTGGGCGTCAAAATGCAGCTTGATTCCCACAGCATTTATCTTCCGGGCAATCAGAATCCGCGTATTCAGTGCGATTACGGCGGTCATATTCCTCAGATTTCCGACGGTCCGTGGCCGCAGTTTGCCTCCGATCTTATGAGCTGCACCATCGTTGCCGCAACCCAGTGCGAGGGAACAGTCATGTTCTTTGAAAAAATGTTTGAAAGCAGAATCTATTTTGCCGACAAATTGATCAGCATGGGAGCCAACGCCATTGTCTGCGACCCGCACCGTGTAGTAATTACAGGACGCTCCGAACTGCACGGTCAAAACATGTCCAGTCCCGATATCCGTGCCGGAATGGCGATGGTCATTGCCGCGCTCTGTGCCAAGGGAACAAGTGTGATCGACCACGCTGAAATCATCTACCGCGGCTACGAAAATATCGCAGGAAAACTCCGCGGTCTCGGCGCAGATATTGAGGCAATTACAGAAAAGTGACGGAAAAGTGACGATGGCAAAATTTTATTCAAAAAAAACAGTTTTGACTGCTGTTGCCATCTTCTCCGCCATCTTCAGAGGGACGTACTTTCTCTGGTATCTTGACAGTCCTTTCCGTCATTTTCACAAAGTGACGGGGCTGGATATGGAAACGCTTCTGCGTTTTTCGGAGTGGGGACAGGGCAAAGAATTTCAACCGCTTTTCGTCGTTCACCGCTTTCTGATTTATCTTGTCTGGCTCCTGAACGGAAAAGAGCATTGTGTTCCCGCCGTCATTCTGATACAAAACCTTGCCGGAATTGCCGGTGCCGTCCTCGTTGCCGATCTGGTGCTGATGTTGTGGGGCAAAAGAAAAACCGCCCTTTGTACCGGAATACTTTATGCGCTCTATGCGCCTTTGATGCTTTATGACTGCTGTATTCTGCAAGAGAGTATCACTACCTTTTTAATCCTGCTCGCCGTCTGGTCTTACGTTAAATGCCGAATCCGTCATTATCCGTCAAATTTGACTTTTCTTTCAGGTCTCCTGCTCGGTTTAAGCTCAGTCGGACGCCCCGTTGCCGCACTTTTATCCGTCATATTGCCCGTCAAAACTTTTTTTGACGGAAAAAGAAAAGCGGCGTATCTGCTGGCAGGCGGTGTATGTATCCTGTGGTTGACGGCAAGTTGTTTCAACCTTGTTTTTTCAAAGAGTTTCTTTCCGTTTTTCAGAGCAATGAATTACACCATGACTTTTCATGCGGAAAAAGCGGGCGTTTCTCCGGAAGTTGAAAATACCCCCGTTCAAAAGTCTGATAAAGCCTTGAAGCGTTTTGTTTTCGGCTTGCCGCAACGGACGGCACAATTCTTTCTTGCCCACGAAATACCCGAAAATATCAATTATTATTTTCTGCGTGACCGGATTTTTCCCCTCAAATATCTCCCCGGTCCGGGACTCCTCATGCCGTTGGCGCTTGCGGGAATTTTTCTTATGCTGTTGAGAATAAAAAAACGTGAAAGCCTGCTTTTGTTTGTTATTCTGCTGCTGGCGTTTCCCCTCGCCGCGCGGGAACCCATCGGCAGATACAGACTGCATCTGATTCCTTATTTCTTTCTCTGCAGTGCTTACTTTTTCATTGTTCTTCAACGGAACACAAAAAAAAGCCTTATGCTCTGCACAAGTGCGTATGCTCTGGCACTTGGCATTAACTTTGCGTTCTCTTCTCCTGCATTTGTGCGGGTATCGGATTATGTCGCATGGGGAAAAGCCATTGAGGCGAAAAACAACGGAAAGCCTTCACGGGATTCGCTCAGAGAATTTTTCCGCGGCTGGATAAAAAGCAATTATTCAGACCGTGCGGCCGGTGTGAATTTGATTACATCAAGTCTCCGTGCCAATAATACGAAACTTGCCCTGCAAACAATTCAAGAGGGTATTGACGGTCCGGCAAAAGAAAAATCCATCTACCATTACTATAAAGCGTTGATTTTGACTTCAAACCGGCAGTTTGACGCCGCTGAAAAAGAATTGAGAAAAGTCAATGAAAACGAAATCCCCCATCTGAAGAAAAAAATTCAGATTTTACGGCAAGTTGTGCAAAGAAAATCTTTCTGACCGTTTGCAAGTTAAAAAAATACATGCTATATTAACCGAATCGCATTGTTATTCAACAAAACAAATGGTAAACAAAAAATGAACACTTTGGCAACCAATGACAACGTCAGCGCGTCAGATTATCTGAATAAGGATTATCTGCGTGAACTCCAACTTGCCCGCCTTCAGACGATCGTGGCGCATGCGTATGATAACGTCAGGTTGTTCCGTTCCCGAATGGACGAGCGGGGTCTTACCCGCGATTGCATCAGGAGTCTGGACGACCTGGCCAGACTCCCCTTTACGGTGAAAACCGATTTGCGCGATACTTATCCTTTCGGTCTTTTTGCTGTACCTCAGAGTGAAATCGTCCGTCTTCATGCCTCCAGCGGTACGACCGGAAAACCGATCGTCGTAGCTTATACGCAGAAGGATCTTGATGTCTGGGCAGAAGTGATGAAACGTGCCCTGGCAAGCTGCGGACTCTCTAAAAAAGATATCATCCAGGTTTCTTACGGTTACGGACTCTTTACCGGCGGTCTCGGCGCCCACTACGGCGCAGAAGCCCTCGGCGCAACTGTCGTTCCCGCCAGCGGCGGCAACAGCAAACGTCAGGTCATGCTCATCCGTGACTTCGGCGTAACCGCCATCTGCTGTACCCCCAGTTACTTCCTGCACCTGATTGAAGAGGGGCGCAAAGAGGGTATTGATTTGCGTGAACTGCCTGTCCGCGCAGGTATTTTCGGTGCGGAACCCTGGACTGCCGGCATGAGACAGCGCATTGAAGAAGAAGCCGGTATCAAGGCTTTTGATATTTACGGACTCTCTGAAATCATCGGTCCCGGTGTCGCCATTGAGTGCAGCGAACACAACGGACTGCATATTTTTGAAGACCACTTCTATCCCGAAATCATTGATCCGGATACCGGAGAAGTTCTGCCCGACGGCGAAGTCGGTGAACTGGTTCTGACCACGCTGAGCAAATTCGCCATGCCCATGATCCGTTACCGCACCCGCGACCTCACCCGGATCATCTCCGAACCGTGCGCCTGCGGACGTACCATCCGCAGAATCGACCGTATTGCCTCCCGCAGCGATGATATGTTCATCATCCGCGGAGTCAACGTCTTCCCCTCTCAGATCGAAACGGCTCTGCTCTCGGTCAAGGGAACCAGTCCGCACTACAATATTATCCTCTACACCGAAAACGGCATGGATAATATTGAAGTTGATGTTGAAATTAATGAAGAGATTTTCTCCGACAAAGTCCGCGGACTTGAATCTCTCCAGAAAGAGATTACGCACGCCATTGAATCCCTGATCGGCTTGCGTGTCAAAGTCAAACTGGTTGCTCCGCAGCTGATTCAGCGCAGCGAAGGCAAAGCCAAGCGCGTCTTCGACCGCAGACAGCGGTAAATTTTCTCAAAAATTTGTATCCCGCAAGAGTTGCAGCACTTCTCTTGCGGGATTTTTTTTCTTTTTGATTTGACATAATGCGTTTATGTGTGTATATTCAAAAAGAGGCATGAGCCGTTTTACCTGAAAAACACATGGAGGTTTGATATGTCTGTTTGTTTGAATCACACTGATACTGAAGCTGTAACCCGTTGTGCCGCCTGCGGAAAACCCCTTTGTGCAAATTGTATCGCTTTTTCTGAAAACGGCAGAGATTATTGTTCTCAAACGTGTTACACCCGCGGTACTGCCGCCGCTGAAAGATCCGCCGGAGTCGTTTCTGAAAAGGGAAATACCGCAAAGAGTAAATTCATCCGTTCACTGATTCTGCTGTTTCTGATCATTGCAATCGCCGCTGCAGGATTCATGTATTATAAGAATAACAAAAAGCAGATTGACCGGAAACTTGACTCTACCATTCAGCAGACAAAAGCCGCCGCCCGCAAAACCGGCAAGGCTATTCAAAAGGAATCCAATGCCATAAAGAAAACTCTGGATACCGATTCCAAATACAAACGCAGCCGCGAAAGTCTGGTCAAATAAAATTCCCTTTACTGTTTCATAATCCCGTGGGGTACAGAAGATCGCGGAACAGCAACCACAACCCTGTTCCCTTTGCTGCGACCAACGGGAGCAGCCATACGCCGCTTTTTTTTGAAAAGTGGAGGGGGGTCCGGGGGGAGGCGAAAAACTTTTTTTCACGTGAAAAAAAGTTTTTCGCCTCCCCCCGGTTCCCAAACCTCTTATCTTAAAGGCACTCGTTTTCGAGGTATTCGCGGTAGCGGTTGTAGAGGTGATGTGCCGAGGGGTACATGCTGTTGGGGCTCATGAAGTGGGAGAATTCAAAAGTCAGAGCGCGGGTGACGCCTGCTTCTTCGGCTTTTTTGAGTTTGTAGCGCAGTTTTTCCCACTTGATGGGCAGAAAACGGATGGGCATATCGCGGTCAAAAGTTTCGCTGTTGGTCCAAAGTTCAATGCCGTACTTGTCAGCCAGGCGCTTGTTAAGTTTCATGGCGGGTCCGAGTTCCTCGTAGGTAACGTGACCATCCTGGAAGGCGATGATATCAACGTAACCTGAAACGGCTTTCATAATGGTATCCCAGGTGCGTTCATGGTGTTCAAAGTCGAGATCATGGGCGCCGGGTTCGTTGGGCATCCATGCTTTTCTGCCCAGCATTCCGGGGGAGATCAGGGTGGGCAGATTGCCGGAGATTTTTTTGCAGTAACTGCTGTAATTGATAAATTCGCGGACGATGCTTTCGTCATTGCCTGAAATTTCTTTGGCAAGATACCATCCTTTGAAAGCTTTGCGGTGACCGTAACGCTCCCAGACTTCGTCGATCAGACGTTTTTCAATGCTCCAGCGGGCGTCGATATCCACATCTTTGTAACAGCCGTTGTGGCGCAGGCAATAGGTGCCGAAGAAGTAGCGCATATCGTACTTTTCAGCCAGTTCAAGGAACATATCGACCAGATCGACAGGGGGCTCGTAACAGCCGAATTCCTCAATGAGAATTTTAGACGGATAGGTGATGAATTTTTCCAGTCCTGAACGGATCATAATGACCGTATCAATACCGACGGCTTTCATGGCGGCGAAATCTTTGTCCCATTCTTCTTTGCCCCAGTTCTGGTGGGGAATGTCGGAGGTGATTTCGTCAAGAAACGTTGCTTTGATTTGAATACCCATTTTAAATAATCCTTATTTTGCAGTAAAGGTATAAATTTTTCCATTCATGGAAACGGCAACAACTGTATTGCCCGAAACGGCACACTGTGCCATGATTTGGGAATCCAGTTGAATTTTCTGTAAAACTTTGCCGGAACGGACATCCAGCAGATAGAGTTTTCCGTCATGAGCGCCGCAAATGACGGTATTGCCGACAACGACGCAGGAAGCGGCAACTTCTGTCGCACCGCGGCTGTAAGCCGTTGACGGAACGATGGCATAGCCGGGTTTGACGCCCCAGATTTTCTTCAAGGTCTGCTTGTCATAAGCATAGAATCCGTCACATGAACCGAAAATGACGGATTTTTCCGTCACAACAGGGATAGACGGGGTTTCCATGCCGGCGGGTTTATCGGCTTCTTTGATAACTTTGCCGCTGGCGGGGTCAAGGATAAAAAGTTTTCTTCTGGCTTTGAAGTAGATTTTTCCGTCACAATAGACAGGGGCGGCGTCAAGATAGGTGAAGTCCCTGCCCTGAGCGCGTGTCCAGAGGATTTTGCCGGAGACAAGATCAAAACCTTTCAAGCCGTAACGCCAGGAGACACCGGAAACACCGATTTTACCGGCAACGGTTACGCCCGCGTGCCAGACGCCGCCGGTTTCGCAGGTGGTTTTGCCCTGATGGAGAATTTTTCCGTTGCGGACATCAATGATAACAGGAGCTTCGTTGTAGAAATAGAGTTTTCCGTTACTGACGATGGCGGCACCGTACATGCCGTTGGTTTTATCGACATCGGCGATACGGGTTTTCCAGAGGATTCTGCCGTCACTCTGGCGCAATGCGGTAACAAGACCGTCGGCACCGCAGGAATAGATATTGATTTTATCCGCGGCAAGACCGCCTTTGACGGCGGCACCGATGACTTTTTTCCAGAGAAGTTTGCCGTTGGAAACATTGAATGCAAAAACGGCGGAATTTTCAGCCATATCATCGTCACTTGTGACGGCAAAGACTTTGCCGTTGACAATAAGCGGCAGGGCATGGTGAATAATCCCTTTGGTGTCAGCAACCCATTTCAAACGCAAAGAAGAGATATTTCCTGTGATATAAGCGTTGCGGGCGGGCGTCATGCCCGACATGGCAAAGGGCGCAGCCGTTTCAACGGCGGGAGCAGCGGAATCAACTTTGACGATGGGATCTTTGATTTTGCGGGGCGCACTGTAAACGACTTTTGAAATAAGTTTTCCCTCAACTTCGCGGAAAATGCGCCAGGCGCGGGGAGAGTGATCCAGACCGCCGGAGGGTGCGGGAGAGTTTTCCCAGACAGGGATACCGTCGAACTTGCGGCAGAGCAGACTGTGGGTGTGTCCGCAGATGAATCCGGCGATACGTTTGCTGTATTTTGAAAAGAGCAGCGTCATCAGATTGTCGCCGTACTGCGGTGGTTCATGACGGAAGATGACGATTTTTTTACCTGCGGGCAGCAGGGCAAGTTCATTTTTCAGCCAGGCAAGCTGGTTGGCGGGATCTTTGAGGTTTCTCTGATAAACCAGACTGTAAAAGCGGAAACTTCCGGCATCAAAGGAGTAGTAGACAGGACCGAAATGCTCTTCATAGACCTCACGGGTGTGAGAAGTGCCGGTTCTTTCCATATCATGATTTCCGGGAACGGCGAAAGAATCCATGCCACATTCGGGCATTCTCTGCGCGTGGACGGGGATACCGACAATATCGCCGGTGTGGATGAGAAAATCGCCTTTATCCTTTTTTCCCTGCCGGGTGATTTCCGCAAGCCACGCTTCGGGACCGCGCGCTTCGGTATCCGTCACATGATAGAACGCAAGCGGACGCTTTGCCGCAGGGGAAAAACCGAAATCAAAACTGTCGCTGTCAACCTTTTTGAAGAAGGGAGTACTGCACTTGTAACCGGCGGGACGGGAGGCGAAAACAAACCGTGCCGCCGCATTTTTTTTGAGTTTGAAACGTCCGTCATTTGCAGTTTTTATGACGGATATTCCATCGGAAACACGGATTCCGGCGAGTCCTTTTTCGCCGGAATCCTGCTTGCCGTTACCGTTTTTATCCTCAAAAACGATACCGGTGAAATGATCCGTCAGTGTGTTGTTACTTTTTTTTTTAATCTTACCGATTCCGGTGTAAGTGACGGACTGACGGATAACAACTTTCTTTCCGTTGGGAATGTTGAAACGGTACAGCGGCTCAACGGTAAGGATACCGGCATTTTCGCGCCAGAAGTGGACACCGTAACAACCTTTATCAAAAGAGAACTCCAATGCCTCTTCTTCGCCGAAAGATTTGACGGAAAAATGGACTTTTTCACCGTTCCAGTTTTCCAGTTTGGCGTTGGAAAACTCAAGTTTTGCACCCTTCTTGTGCCAGATGGTGGAAACAGGGGAACCGACGGGAGAAACAAGTTTGCCTGAAGAAACTTCAACAGCGGCACCGGGCAGTTTGTCTTCGGGAATCAGCGAACCCATCATCGGAATATTGCGGACCCGGGCAAAGAACTCAATGGCATTGCCGTTGTGGTTTTTGTTGATGATCTCCCATTCACAGTTGACAGTATTGCCGCCGTTGGCAAGGGAAATTCTCTTGATGATTTCAACGCCGGTGTATTTTTCCGCATCAGGGTTGGCATCTTCGGGGGCAGGGACAACGTAATTAAATTCAATACTGCCGCCCTTTTTCTTTGCGATGAACTTTTCACGTCCTTTGAGGAAGGGAACGACCAGTTCTCCGAGATTTCCACGGTTTCCGCGCAGATTCAATACATCATTGAGCGCAGAAGATGCTGAACGCCAGCCCATCACCAGCGCCTGATTCTCAGCGTTGATATAAATACTGCGTTTGCCGCCATCAAGTTTGAGCATAGCGCGCTTTTCGGGACGCAAAAGACCGTAATTCAAACCGTTGTCAACTTTTTTACCTGAAGAAGATTTGAGGAATTTCTGCAGTTCTTTTGAGATTTTTCCTGCAGCAATAACTTTATTATGAACAGAAAACTCCCAGATACCCGCATCAGTTGCCTTGATTTTAACCAGATATTTGCCGTTGGCACTGCGTTCCGGGAGAGAGCAGCCGGCAAGTGCCGCCGGAATCAGTTTGGCATCTTCGGGTTCAATTTCAAGAATGACATCTTCTTCGGGGTGGTAGTTGAGAACAGTCAGCAGCAGTTTATCGCCCATTTTATGAACCGTGTGGCGCAAGTGCGGCGTAAAATCCGGTGTCTGAAGAATGAATTTTTCTCCGTCATCAGAAAGTTCGCGTTTAACGGTATTTTTTGCAGTGAATTTAACGGCGTTATCACAACGTTTACCTTTGAAATAGTAATTTTCAGCGGCACCGATGATTCTTGAAGCGCGGACCATGCCGTGCAGATAAGCACCGTCAAAGAAGTCGTTGGGCCAGAAACCGATACCGACACTGCCGAGCATGGCGGTCGCAACGATATTGAGTTTTACGCCGTCGGGCGTATAACGGATATAGAAACGTCTGCTGGGCTCGGTAGGGTCGATGAAGGGGAACCAGGGCGTTTTAATGTGTTTGCGGTTGAAAACGGTGTTGTCATAGTAACTTGTCCCCTCAAAGTAGGGCATGTTCCGCATATAATCAAGTCCGATATTGTCGCTCAAACGGCAGTCAACGGCGCACCAGTCGGCAATGACGGAGCCGGTGTGATGCAGAACATCGGTCACCAGCGTCACCTTCGTTCCGGGGAAGTGTCTGCGGCAGGCATCATGGAAAAGCTTGATGATCTTGCGGTGCTGTTCCACACGGAACTTGAACCAGACTCCGCTGTATTTGGAGAGGATCTGTTCGCGGGTCATGGGTCCCTTCAATTTTGAGAAGGCGTAAAAGTCTTTGAGACAGACCGGACAGAAACAGACGCGGGTCGGATGCGGTTCGTAGTCAAAGTCAATAAAATCGATTTTGGACTTTCCGGCACGGGCGCGGACAAGAGTCGGGAAATAGTTATCCCAGATGAATCCTTCAGGGTCGGCAATAACGTAACTCGGACAGAGCGTTTCCTCGGGTTCTCTTGCAGAACGGGGAACGCAAAGCGGGAATTTGACATTTCTTGCTTTCGGATCGTTGCGTTTCCAGTTGCCGAAGCCCAACCGGGGCATACTGGCAAGACTGGCGATTTCCATGGATTTTTTGAATCCGGCGGTTTTGCGGGCGATACGCTCCTGATCGGCATGACGCCATGCCCAGTGATCAATGCAGATGAGCTGATTTTTGGAAAGATTTTTCCACAGGTTGATGTGCTGATCTCCCATGAACTCCGGCGCACCGACAAGGTTGGGAACAAATGTGGGACAGATGATGAACTTTTCAGGAACTTTACCGCTGAAAGAAAGCGGGGGAAGTGTTTCCAGATTCAGCGGCTGGGGCATATTGCCGTCAGCATACCAGCGGCCTGCGCCTTTGGTTCCTGCCTTGCCCGTTGCTTTGACAAAGATGCGGTAGGAGTTGTTCCATGCTCCCCACTCTTTGACAACTCTTGCCGGCAGAACCATGGTGTAGCAGGTCAAACCGTTGGCAAGTTTTTTCACCAGCGGTTTTTCATTTTTCCAGATCCATGGCTCTTTTTTATCCTCAGCAGGACGGGTTGCGGCGCCGCCAATTACTTCAAAACCTGCGGGCAACTCAAAGGTGACAGTCTGCTTTGCGGGTTTCTTTCCGGTAAAAGTCAAATCCCAGGTGGCAACAAAGTTTTTGGCAATACGGTATTTGCCGTTCTGAAATTCAACGGGAAAGAGATTTACTCTGTTTTTTTTTTGAACCGGAGCAGCAGCTCCGGCATTTTCTTTAACTTCTTCAAGACTGAAATCAGTAAAATCAGCTGTTCCCGTTGCCAAAGTCAAAGACGGATACAGAGAAACAAGCTGTCCCGGTTTGAGTTTTCCGGTCTTGAAAGTACCGCGGTACTGAGTCCATCCGGTGGTACCTTCGATCATGTGCCACATCCGGGCGGCACCGGCAAAAAGATATCTTCCGGCTGTGAAACTGATTCCGGCACCGTGGGTGACTTTGTTGGGAAGCTGACGTTTCACATCCTTTGTCCGCATACGGAACTTGAACATGTAGGTCGTATCAGATTTGAGTTTGATCTGCTGCACGCACATCGTTGCAAATTTGTTGTCCTTGGTGTTTGAAAGAGAAAGATAGTACATATCCCCCTCTTTTTTGATTTCGCGCGTACCGGGTGTTTTGGTCCAGCTGGCAAAAGTCCAGCTTCTTGCACCCTTGGTAAGGTCACCGTTGGTGATAAGATTTTCTGCCGCAAGTGTCAACATACACAGCAGAAATCCGGATACGATCCATTTTTTCATAACTTTTTTCCTTATATGTTTGTCATCCGTTGAAAAAACGTATTAAAATGCTGCAATGGTTCCTTTGACCTTGTAGTAATCAAGACCGGCTTTCAGAGGAAGTTTGTAATCAGAAGAGGTGTTGCCGTCTTTGAGATATCCGGCAGGATTCTGTGAACCGGCATGGCCGTCAAGATAAGAAGACTGGCATTTACCGTTTTGCGGGGGAGCGATACGGTAATCATCATAAGGTCTTATCTCCGTTGCGCCGTGACGGAAACGGGCATAGAGCATACTGGCAGATACCGCATTGGTTTTAGCACCGCTGTCATAGCAGTAAATGGCTTTGGTCGGTTTGGTCAACCCTGACATTTTTCTGTAAAAACCATACGATGCGGGAATGGAAATGTATCCCGCAGCCCAGGGATTCACGGCGTAATGCGTGTAGCGGAAATCATTGGACGGGTGAAATTTACCGGGTTCGTTGGGACAGGCAAAACTGCCTTTTGCAACGTATCCGTAGTAGGTCAAGCCGTATCCCGGACCGCTGATATTATGCGGCTCACCATCGGTTTTTCTTCCTGAAAGCAGGCAGTACCACCAGCCTCTGTCCGAATCGCCGTTGACCGCCGGAACAATCCAGTCATCATTTGCCTGTGCGTACAGCTGAATGCCTGTTCCGATCTGTTTGAGGTTATTCATACAGGTCGATGTCTTTGCCGTGTCGCGTGCCTTGTTGAGCGCAGGCATGAGCATCGCCGCAAGAATGGCGATGATTGCAATTACAACGAGAAGTTCAATCAGCGTGAAACATGAAGTTTTTTTCCCGGTAAAAAGTTTCTGATTACTTGACATCATCTGTGACCTCCTTTTTTTTATCTGGCATCGGCAATATGTAAAATACAACCATTGTTGACAAGTTCTTTCTGCAAGTCAGCCACAGGCAGATCCGCAGGATCGATTCCGCGTGAACACGCCATCGCCGCAGCAGTTCCTGCGGCTTCACCCGTCATCGCGGCGGCGGGAATCACACGGAAAATTTCCCAGGCATCACCCGAACTGTTGATACAGCGTCCGGCAGCAAGAGCCCCCCGGACTTTTTCAGGAATAAGCGCACCGTAAGGTGTTTCCCATGAAGGCGCCATTTTCCGCCAGTCTGCGGCAACACCGATAGAGTCTTTTACCGGAACTCCGGCAAAACCGTCACCAATTTCCGCCATCGCGGCAATGCGGGCGATTTTGCGGACCTGTGCCATACACGGCAGATGCAGCGGATAACATTCTTTCTGCTGTTTTGCAGGGAGTTTATCATAGGTGGAACGGATGATTTCATACTGACGCTTGAAGAACTTCTGCAGATCATCTGCTGTGAATGCCAATCTTTTTTCGGTGGCGGAAGCGGCATCACTTGATGGATAAATACCGACATTTCCGGTGAAGTAATAGTTACTTCTGGGCTGAGGATTCATTTCCATCACCCAGGGTGTCACGCGGTTTTCTCCGGGGAACACACGCGCACCTGCCATGTGCAGCAGATAAGCGCCGCCGCTGGCATCAATAAAACAGTCGGCGGAAACTTTTTCACGTTCACTTCCGCAGAAAAGTTCCGCTTCTGTCAAACGGTTGTTTCCGTCACAGACGGCGCCGATCACAGAAGTATCAAATCTTAAATCCACATCCGCTTCACGGAGCATTTTTTCAAGGGTAAGCGCATATCCTGCGGGAGAAAAACAGCAGAGACAACGGGTTCCTGCGTGTCCGCAATCGCTTCCGGGAGAACCGCCCCAGTGTTCGGACATTGAAAACGGACCGTAATCCGGACATCTTCTGAGCAGTTCTTCAGTAATTCCGGAAGCAATAAGTTTATCGTTTTCGCCGCTGATGGGCAGATAAATATAAATCAATCCCGAAGTGCCGAGACCGCCTAAAATCGCCTGTTTTTCAGCCAGAAGAACCTTTTTCCCTTTGCGGGAGGCAGCCAGAGCAGCTGCAACACCGGCAATACCGCCGCCGCAGACAACAATATCATAATGTTTCATGGTAAAATTTCCACCTTTGAATGAGATTCTGTTTAAATATAGCACAAAACAACGTGATACGCAAGAGTAAATCGTATCAAAAACAGTATCAAATTGTATCAATTGCAAAAAAACACCGGTAAAAAAAGCAAATTTACCGCCGTATATACCTGCAGTTTATCAAAAAAAAGCAGTTTTTTCAGGTAAATAAGTTGAATAAAGTACTCCAGAATGGTATATTCAAGGTGTATATTTTGTTTATGAGATAAGGATTAAAAAACTATGGAAGACAAAATTTTTCTCTGGAATGATAAAAAGTCCGCAAATACAGGGCGCATTGAAGATGATTTTCAGCCCTTTATTGAATTGTCTTTGATTGAAACTTCTTCTCCCCTGGGCGCTGTCATCGTTCTTCCGGGCGGCGGATACCGTGCAAGAGCCGCACATGAAGGCATGCCCGTTGCAAAAAAATTCAATGAATCGGGTTATCATGCTTTTGTCCTGCAATACCGCATTGCGCCTTATAAATTTCCTGCGCCGCAGCAGGATGTCATGCGCGCCGTTGCTATCGTCAGAGCCAATGCAGAAAAATGGAATGTTGATCCTGAACACATCGCTGTCGGCGGTTTTTCTGCCGGAGGACACCTTGCCTGCTGCTCCGGAACCATCGGTTTGAACGTTGACCGTTCCGCCGGAGATTCCATTGATGAAGTCAGCGCCAAACCGGATGCACTTCTGCTCTTTTATCCTGTTATTTCAAATGATAAAACGATTGCTCACTTCAATTCCTTTGTACAGCTTTCAGGAAAAGAGGAACCGGATGAAGAATTTCTCAACCTCACCCGTCTGGAAAATCAGATCTGCCCGGATACCCCGCCCGCCTTTTTATGGCATACGGCAACCGACGGTACTGTGAATGTTCAGAATTCTTTGCGCTTTGCTCAAAATATGTGGGCTTCAGGTAAGAAAGCAGAACTGCATGTTTATCCTGAGGGACATCACGGACTCGGACTGGCTGAAGATAAAATTGATATCCGTTCCTGGCCGGTACTTGCCGCCAACTTCCTCGAAAATAACGGTTTTCCCCGTAAAAAGTAATTATATTAAATGACAAGTGTTCCCAAAAAACCGCCGCTTGCGGTGGTACTGTCTTTGTTTCTCACAGGCATCTTTCTGTCGGTGGAATCTGTCCGGCTCATGCTCAACTGCCGGTGGAAAAGTGAAGAAACAGGATTTTTTATCGCACTCTGCGCCATTGAAATCACCGCAGGATTCATATTTGTTTCTGCCAATAAGCGGAAAATGATGGATTTTCTGTATCTTTCAGGCGCACTGCTTTTGACACTTCATGCGGGAATCATCAATACAACTCTTGACTGGGTCATAAATTTTGCCCTTGCCGGAAGCAGTCTTGCTTTTCTTGCCCGCAATAAAAAGGTCAATTCCTATCTGCTGTTTGCCGCTGCATTTTTTTGCGGACTTATTCTGACTGTCGCTCTGCCCGGATATGCTCTGCTGTTTTCGTGTGTCTCTGCTCTGCTTCTTTCAGGAACGCTGATTGCCTCCGCTTCGGGACTGCGCCATATCAGATGGATCTTTCTCCCGCTTCTTCTGATTCAGTTTTTTCTGTTCCCCTCCGGAAAAAGCAAAGAAAAAATCCTGCGTGATTACCGCGATATCCATGATATTGCTGTTTCAACTCTGCCTGCATCCCTCTTGACGGAAAATGAAGATAAAAATCTCTCTGTTCTGCAAATCACCCGCGAAAAACGCCTGGCAGAAGTCGCCCCCTGGAAAATTCTTCCGGGTATCGGCAGCATCACAACCTGCATTACCGGAACTTTTCCCCCCATCGGAACGACCTTTGATTCTTTTGAAAAACCTTTTGATATTGTTTCAGTTGAAGTTTTGCCCGAATGGTCCGGCGATGCCATTCAAAATATGCTTGAAAAACTTTCAAAAATGGTTGCTCCCGGACACGGTATCATGATTTTTCCGCACTCCGTTTTAAAATTCATGCCGCAAAATAAAAATTTCATCACCGTCCCCGGCTCTGAAAAAAGACGTCTGGCTGCTGTGGAATTTTCTGCCGGTGATGTAACTTGCGAAAAATTGGAAAAAAGACTTGACGAAAGACTTGAATATCTTAATAATAAAGATTTTATTACTCCCGGAGTTTTTTCTGCCCTCTTCAGCGCAAATCCGGAAAAAGTTACTTTTCCCCCACGGAAAACTGTTGACAAAGAACATTCCATATTCTTCTGGATTACCATCGGACTTGCATGGCTGCTCTTCAGAATCACTTCTTCAAGAAAAGAAAATTTATCCTGTTTTCTCGCTGAAACAGATAATAAATGTTCCGCAACTCTTATCGCCCTGACCGGATTTTTTATCTTTTCTGAAAACAGAATCTATGCCCTTTTCCCCGAATATTTTTTCCTCTTCTGCATCGTTTTTGCCCTGCCGTTCTTCGGAAAAAAAGGAAAACTTGAAAAAGTTATGCTGCTTGCTTCCATCATCCTCCCCTGGCTCTTTACCGACCCCGAACCGGGAATGTTTTTACAAATCGTTATCTTTGCAGCTGTCCTCGTTTCCTGCATGTCAAGCGGCATGACAACCGCAAAAATCATGTCAGAAATCAACTCCGACAGAAAAAGCACCGTCTTTGCCTCCCTCACCGGTATCTTCCTCGGAGGTCTCCTCTTTCACTGCTTTTTTGTCCCCGGAAACCCCATCCCCCTGCTCCGCATCGCCTCCATTCTCCGCACCGGCAATCTCCTCCGCGAATAGCTCTTTGTTTTTAAAGAGAGCTTGTGGGAATCGGGGGGAAGAGGAAAAACTTTTTTTCACGAGAAAAAAAGTTTTTCCTCTTCCCCCCGAACCCCCCATCTCTTTTTCAAAAAAAGCGGGAGAGGGCTGCTCCCGTTGGTCGCAGCAGGGATGCGGATTTTTTCGGGATGATTTTATTTACCGGCAAAACGGACATTGATCCGGTTGAAAGGATCGTGTCCGTGATAGGGAACAGCAATCGGTGTGCGGTAATCTTTGAGCGTTTTGTCCCAGCGCAGCAGATTGAAACGGATACATCCGTTGGAGTGAACACGCAAAAGTGAACGCGGTACGGCAATTTCTGCGGAATAACCGTATTTAGTCTTTATTACCGCTGCTTTGATTTCAGGTTCCAACTGATTTGCAGCAAGCTGTTCACGTTTGCCGTTGCCGCAATAAACCCAGTTGACTGAAGCGGCAATTTTTCCGCTTGCGGGAGTGATGATACATTCTTTATAACGTCTGCCGCTGCCGCCGGGCATATCAAAGAAAAGAAGAATGTGATCTTCTTCTGTAACAGCAGGAGATTTTCCGGCAGACTCCAAAGGAATATAGGCGGCAATATACAGCATATCTTTATCAAATGCAAGAAGCATTCTTGATCCGTCATAATAACGTCTTCTTCTTCCGGCAAGGCAGCTGCCGGAAATTTCAATTTTCTGTTTCCATTCGTCAAATTTGATATTTCCGTCAATTACAGGAGATTTGACGGATAACGGCAACAGCAGTTCAAAACGGGGAAGACTCCATTTTTCGCCGAATTCTATCAAGTCTTTGAGGCGGTTAAGCTCAAAACGCGCCTGTTTTTTCTGATTTTCACTGCCGGATAAAAGTTGATCAATCAAAACGTCAGTTGACGGATCAACAATGCGGTCCGTCATAAATTGACGGTGTGTATTGCGTCCCTGCCAGTAAGTTTTTCCGTCAAAAAAAGCCGCCAGTTTTTCGTCATTTGTCATACAGCCGGAAAGAAGAATACAAAAAACAGACAAAAACAGCAAACTGAATTTTTGCAACATTTTAAATTTCCTTTGGTTTATTTTTGGATACCTTAAACGGCATGCGTATTCCGTGGGGGCGGCGCGCTGGAAACTGTACGGATGAGTACGGATGAGTACGGATAGGTACGGAGTGTGTGCGCCGCGATAACCGAAATGTTGTCTGCAAAAGGATACGGCAGAACGACAAACAACTGTCAACGGCAAATTATACCATCAACAAAATACTCTGCAAACAACCATCAATGGTAAATCATACCATCAACAAATACCCCGCTTTTTTTGAAAAGAGGAGGGGGTCCGGGGGAGGGGAAAAACTTTTTTTCACGAGAAAAAAAGTTTTTCCCCTCCCCCGGTTCCCTCAGCCTTTATCAAAAAAGTATGATCAAAGGCCGACGGCGGCGCGGACTTTTTTCATGAGTTTGAGGGCTTCTTCGCGGGCAATTTCGCCGTTTTTGCGGAGAATTTCCTCGACATATCCGGGATCGGCTTCGAGTTCAGCTCTGCGTTTGCGCATGGGTTCAAAGAAGCTCCACATTTTTTCAAAGAGGGCTTTTTTGGCGTGACCGTAGCCGTAATTTCCGCCCAGATAGTTCTGACGCATTTCGGCGATTTCCTCTTCACTTGCAAAGAGTTTGTAGAGGGCAAAGACGTTGCAGGTGTCGGGATCTTTGGGATCTTCGAGACCTTTGCAGTCGGTAACGATGTTCATAACAGTCTTTTTGATTTCTTTTTCTTTGCCGAAAATGGGAATGGTGTTGCCGTAACTCTTGGACATTTTCTGTCCGTCGATGCCGGGGACGACGGCGACAGTTTCGGGGATGAAACCTTCGGGAATGGTAAAGATTTCGCCGTACTGATTGTTAAATTTGATAGCCAGATCGCGGGTGATTTCAAGGTGCTGTTTCTGATCTTTTCCGACGGGAACGAGGTTTGAACCGTAGAGCAGAATATCCGCAGCCATAAGGATGGGATAAGTAAAGAGTCCGCAGTTGGGGGCAAATCCCTTGGCGATTTTATCTTTGTAACTGTGGGCGCGTTCCATGAGTCCGACGGGGGAAACATTGGCGAGCATCCAGGCAAGTTCGCAGACTTCCGGTACCGAGGACTGACGGAAGAAGACCGTCTTATCCAGATCGATACCGCAAGCGATAAAGTCAATGGCAAGATTGAGGATGTTTTCACGCAGTTTTTCCGGAGCCGGAGAGGTGGTCAGGGCGTGATAATCGGCAATAAAGAGAAAACTTTCTCCTTTTTCCTGAAGTTCGCACACCTGACGCATAGCGCCGAAATAGTTGCCCAGATGGGGCAGACCCGAGGGTTGGATTCCTGTAAGAATACGCATAATATTTTATCTTCCTTGATTAAAAGTTATAAAGTTCAGCACCATTGCCGACGGAGCAGATGATATATTCAGCCTGAATACCGGTTTTAAGTTTATAAGCAGCTGCAACGCGTTCAGCATATTCAGGAGCCGCTTCAGTTTTGACCAGATGAACGGTGATACCGCCGAATCCGCCGCCGGAAAGACGCGCTCCCAGACAGCCGGGAACGGATTTTGCAAGTTCAACAAGATAATCCAGTTCCGGGGTGCTGTTTTCAAAATTGACTTTGCTGGACTCGTGGGACTCAAACCAGAGCTTTCCGAATCCGGCAACATCACCTTTTTCCAGCAGACGGACACTTTCGATCACGCGGGTGCATTCGCCGACAACATGCAGTGCACGGCGGAAAACTCTGTCGGACATTCTGTCACGGGCGCAGTTGAGCTGTTCCCAGCTGATATCACGCAGAGTTTTGGAATCAGGGAAAATCTGAGTCATGATTTGAGCTGCTTCTTCGCAATCCTGACGGCGCACATTGTATTCCGAATCAACAAGGTTGTGTTTTTTCATGGAGTTGATGACGACAATGGAGTATCCCTCAGGCAGAGAAACTGTCCGCAGAACTTCAACGCTGCGGAAGTCACTTAAAATCATAGCGTTCTTTTTGCCGAAAATGGAGCTGAACTGATCCAGAAGTCCGGATTTAAGTCCGAGATAGATATTTTCAACACCCTGTCCTGCGCGGGCGGTATCGGCGGGGGAAAGAGAAAAATCAAAGGCTTTCATCAGGGCGAATCCTGCAGCAACTTCAAGAGCGGCAGAACTGGACATACCTGCTGAAAGCGGCACAGTACTTTCAATGGCAGCGTTGAATCCGGAACACTTCATGCCGCGTTTCATCAATTCAAGAACCATGCCTTTGATATATTTGCTGCCGTTTCTTGCCGGAGGCGCATCCGGTTCGCCAAGATCAAAACTCATCTGATCTCCTGAACGGAAATCAATAACTTTACAAACAGTTCCCTCAACCGGAACAAGCGCAAAAAAAGTACTTTGCTCCACGGCGCAGGAAAGAACAAATCCTTCATTGTAATCGGTGTGATTACCGAGAATTTCCAAACGTCCCGGCGCACGCGCAGCCGCCGCAGGAAGAACACCGTAATGTGAACGGAACTTTTCAATAAAATCTTTCATTTGAACAAAAACCTTACATAAAACATATTCTGGAAATACACTGGTCAAAGTTTTCCTGACCGCTTAAAATATCAATCTGTATACGCAGATATATCAACGGCACATCGCAGCGGTCGATTTTCGGAATCCTTACGGCATCTTTTTCTGTGGTGACGATATATTCCGCACCGGCAGCTTTTGCCTGATTGATGAAGTCGATGATCTCCTGCTGGGTGTAACGGTGATGATCGGCGTAATGATCTTTGCAGACAAGTTCCGCACCGAGCTGTTCCAGGAATCCCTCAAAACTTTCAGGACGGGCGATTGCAGAGAGGGCGGCAACTTTCATGCCTGAAAGTTTTTCAAGCGGCATTTCCTCACCGGTAAAAAGTTTAACCAGATGCTTGGGCTTGTGGCAGCATTCAATGATTTCCGCACGGCGGTTGTGGCGGCGGATGAAATTTTTAAGGTGCTGCAACTTGTGACTGCCATCGGATTTGGTGAGAAAAATATAGTCAGCACGGCGGATATTTTTGATCGGTTCACGCAAAATGCCCCGGGGCAGAACATGTCCGTTTCCGAAGGGATCTGTGGAGTCAACCAACACGATATTGATATGCGCTTTGAGCATGAGATACTGGAATCCGTCATCGAGAATGAGAACATCCGTACCGAAGTGGTCAATGGCATAAATACCGGATTTTACTCTGTCTTTATCAACCAGAACGGCGACATCCTGAAGATTTGAAGCCAACATATAAGGTTCATCTCCGGCAAAGTCACTGTTGAGCAGCAGATTTTTGCCGTCAGAAACAACTTTGGGTGGAAATTCAATTTTCTGATCGGTGAACATCATACTCAACCGCGACCAGAAAGAGCGTTTTTTACTGCGGTATCCGCGGCTTAAGATACCCACTTTTCTGCCTTTTGCGCTGAGAGTTCTGGCAATGACTTCAACGACGGGGGTTTTTCCCGTACCGCCGCAGGTCAGATTGCCGATTTTGACAACAAGACATCCGAGGGCATGATCGCGGATAACACGTTTATCATACATCCAGTTGCGGAACTGTATCGCCATGCGGTAAAAACGCGAAGCAAAAAAGAGCAGGGCAACCATCACCCGGTCAAGAAAAGACCGCCGTCTGCCCGCCATAAGATCCAGAAAATACTGTTCAAGATCTTCTGCTTTGAATTTAAATGTATGCATCGCCTTTAAAATTCCTCAAAAATGTCTTTTATATAAATTAATACAAAATTGCCTTCTCTGCAAGTTGTATTTCTCTTTTATGCGATTATATTTTAAACATTATGAAAAAAGAAGCCGTAAAAAAACGTTTTTTGCAGTATGCCGCCTCATTCAAAAATGGAATAAAAGAGGTGGATATCAATGTGCAGCTCAAAATGGACCACACTTTAAGGGTACTTGAAGAGGCGGAACATCTCGCACATGAAGAAAATTTTTCTGTTGAAGAGTGCCTGCTGCTTGAATACAGCTGTCTGTTTCATGATTTGAGCCGTTTTGAACAGTTTGCAAAGTTTCAAACCTATAATGATATAATTTCCTTTGATCACGGGGAACGTTCTTATGAATTGATACAAAATGATAATTGGCTGCCGAAGGAGTTGTCAGAGAGGGAAAAAAAGATTATTTCAACTGCCGTCCGTTATCACAATAAAAGATTTGTACCTCCGGATCTTGCGCCGGAAGAGTTGAAAATTCTTTTTGCTGTACGTGATGCGGACAAAACAGATATATTCAACATTTTGCTGAATCACTTGAAAAATCCGGAAAATCCTGCTATTGTATATAAGTTGTCTGATTTTTCGGGATTAAGTGAAAAAGTCGCCGCAGCAATTATGGCGGAAAAGTCTCCTGACAATGCCGATCTTGAGACGGAAACGGATTTTATCGCCGCTAAATTTGCCTGGGGATTTGATCTTAACTACGGTTGGACATGCCGGGAATTTCTGAAAAGAGATTACTTTAAAAAGTTGAGGACTGCACTTCCGGAACAAACGGAAATGCTTGATATATGCCTTGAAAAGGTTGTGAAATTTATACAAAAAAAAGGAAATGTGTGATGATGAAAATGAAAATCTCTTCTGTCGCCGCTTTGTTTCTGATGCCTGTTCTGCTGGCAGCGGCTCCCGCAAGTATTTACGGAAAAGCTCTTCAGAGTGCGCGCAATGTTTCCGCCCAGGCGCAAAAATCCCGGACTCTGCCGCCGGAACAAAAGAAAAAAGCTCCGGCTCCGGCTCAGAATAAAATGAAATGTGCCAAAGATTTTTCCGCTCTTATTTTTAAAGCAAAATTAAAACGTTATCCCGTTTCCGGTGCGCAGGGGATCAATGAGCTTCTCAGAAAGAAGATCATTCCCGTAAATATTTTCGGCAAACAGATAAAAATGCCCGTTTCAGAAAAAAATCTGCCGATTGCCTGGTTCGGAACAGAAGCCAACAAAGCTAAAGGAAAAGGAGCATTCCCTCTCTTTGTAACAAAACCCGCTTTCGGTCCTGTTTTTGCCGGATTTACCGACGGAAGTGTCATTCAGCTTAAAAACCGTCCGAAATCTGTTACCGGAGTCATAAACATTCTGCGTTCAAACGATAAAAATAAAAAGAATGCAATCTGGACAAACTACCAGAAAACTGCCGGAAAAATCGACAGGGCGTCCAAATAACATTTATTCAATTTCCCCTGTTTCCGTATAATGTTTGAGATCAGTCTTGTTTTTTCTGCTGTGGGCGCTATGCTTTTGATTGGCGCCTTTTCAAATAAACTTTCCAGCAAATTCAATGTCCCGATCCTGCTGCTCTTTCTTTTGTTCGGCATGTTTGCCGGACAAGGTCACACGCCGGGAAATCTGGAATTCAGCGCCGTCAGCATCGCCGGAACCGTTGCCATGTGTTTCATTCTTTTTTCAGGAGGACTGAACACGCAGTTTACGACGATCCGTCCGGTCATGTTGCCCGGAGGGGTTCTGGCAACAGCCGGTGTTATCCTCACCTGTATCTTTTTTGCCGTCTGCGCCCGGGGAATTTTTTACAAAGAACTTTCTTTTTCTGAATGTATGCTGCTCGGAGCTATGATTTCCTCCACTGATGCGGCAGCGGTTTTCGGCATTCTTTCAGGTAAAAGTGTCGGATTAAAGGGAAAACTTCGCCCGATTCTGGAACTTGAAAGCGGCAGTAACGACCCCATGGCTTACTTTCTGACTCTCTTTATGATTGAGATTATTCTCGGAAAAAGCCAACTGGGTATAACTTCAGTTTTTCTTCTTGTTTACCGCATGGCAGGAGGTATCATTCTCGGTATTCTCGTCGGCATGTTCGGCAAACTCCTCTACAAAACCAAACTGGAATACGAAGGTCTTTATTTCGTCTTTGATATTGCTGTTGTTCTTCTGGCATACGGTCTTACTGAAGGCGTAAAAGCCAACGGCATGATGGCGTGTTATGTCTGCGGTATTACCATGAATCACTGCAGATTCAATTATCAGAAAAGCATTACCCGTTTCAGCGACGGAGTCTCTTGGCTTATGCAGGTGATCCTCTTCACAACACTGGGTATTTTTGTGGATGTATATAAACTGCCTGAAATTTCCTGGAAAGGGCTTCTTCTGGCGGCCATCCTGCTTTTCATTGCCCGTCCTGCCGCAGTTTTTCTCACCCTTGCCGGACAATCTTTCAGCTGGAAAGAAAAACTCCTCATCTCCTGGGTCGGACTCCGGGGTGCCGCCCCTATCGTGCTGGCAACTTTTCCCCTTTCCTACAGCCTCGGTGAAGCAAAACTTTACTTTAATCTCATCTTTTTCATGGTGTTGGTCTCCATGCTCGTTCAAGGTATGACTTTAATGCCCCTTGCAAAACTTCTCAAACTGGATAAACCCTTTTCAGGAAGAGAACGCCTCCCCCTTGAACTTGAATCAACCCCGGCAACTTCAGGGCATGAAATGAAAGAATTTATCGTCCCTCAGGATACCTCCTTTGCCGGAAAAACCATCGCTGAATTATCTCTGCCCCAGGGCGTACTCATCACGCTTATCCGGCGCGGGAAAAATCTTCTGCAGCCCAACGGTAAAACTGAAATACATTCCGGAGACGGACTGCTTATTATGGGCACTCACGAAAATTTAAGAAAGGTACAGGAAGAATATTTTCTCGAAGATTAAACACTCCGGTTTTCTTGAAAAACAAAGTATTTCATCAAGAGATATTCATGTGTTCAAGGTTGACAGTAACCCTGTTAATAACTTGATAATAATTTGTTGAATGAGTGTTGAAAAATAAATTATACACCATTTGTTAAAGAGTTGTAATCAGAGTTACTGACAGAGAAAGAAGTTGTAAGTTTCTGAAAATCACAATAATATAAAGTTATTAACAGAAAACGCCCGAGCCTGCTACTACTATATTTCTTCTATTAATTAATTAAGTCTTATATAGTAGGCTCAGGGAAAAATCAGAGTTGGGACAGCAGATATGGATAAAAGAACTCAGACAGGTCTTTTGATCGCTTTGATTGCAATCCTGGTTTCCTGCTGTGTAATTTCAAACAGTCACAGCAACCTGGAAACAAAACGCGAAAGTTTTGTTTTTCAAACCATGGGAACTGTGGCAAGTTTCACCTTTGAGGATTCTGATTCAAATTCGTTCCGCAAAAACTGTACCATCGCCCGAAAACAGTTCGACCGGATTTTAAACATTGCCAATTTGTATGATAAAAACAGTGAACTTGTCCGTCTCAATAACTCAGCTTATGAAAAGGATTTTATCTGTTCAAATCTGCTCTGGCAGATGATCCTTGAAGCCGAAAAAGCATATTATTTTACCGGTGGAGCTTTTGATATTACTGTCAAACCTCTGATGGATGTCTGGGGATTTTACCGCAAAAAAGAAAAAATCCCTTCCGATGAAGAAATCAAAGCAGCTCTTCAAAAGGTCGGATTCAATAAACTGCATCTGGATAAAAAAAGAAAATCTCTCCGTTTCACCGTTCCCGGAATGGCTCTGGATCTCGGCGGAATCGCTAAAGGTTTTGCCCTCGATCTGGCTGCTGAAAAAATTTCCCCTTCCGGACGCTGTATCCTGAATCTCGGCGGAAATCTTAAATTTTCCGGCGGAAAACATCCCTTTTATGTCGGCATCAAAAATCCCTCTTCCCCTGATAAACTCTTCCCTCACAGAATTGAAGTCCCCACAGGATTTGCCGTCTCCACCAGCGGAGACTATGAGAGATTTATAAAGTATAATGGCAAACTTTACGGTCATATCATTGATCCCCTTTCAGGATATCCCGTTTCAGGAAAATTTTCCGCAACAGTCGTCATTCCATCTGCCGCCCGCGCCGACTGGCTCTCCACTGCTGTCTTTTTAAAAGGGCAATCCCTGGCTGATAAAGCTCAGAAATCTTTTGCCGGATGCCGCATTATATTGGTGAAAAAATGAAACATACCCCCGAATCTTTACAAAGAAGAAAAGTCCGCTCCACCGTTGACTGGAGTTCTGCAGGTCAAATCCTTATCAATTTTTTATGTTCCCGCTTTCCCTACCGCGACAGAAACGGATGGATCAGCGTTATCGAAAATGGCGAAATTTCTATCAACGGCAAAAACGCTTTGCCCGAATCCATCCTCGCTATGCACGATATTATCGAATATCAGCCCGGTGATCTCCCCGAACCCCCCGCTGATATGGATTACGAAATCGTTTTTGAAGATGATGATTTAATGGTTATTGACAAACCCGGAAATCTCTGTGTCCATCCCGCAGGACCTTTTTTTAAGCATACCCTCTGGCACATGCTTTGTTCAAAATACGGAGATATTCATTTTATCAACCGTCTCGACCGCGAAACTTCAGGCTTGATGATCGCCGCTAAAAATAAACAGACCGCTTCCATCTTCGCCAAAAAAGACTTAATCTTGAAAAAAGTATACACCGTTATGGTTTACGGCGTCTTCCCCGAAACTCTCAGGGCTTCAGGGTTTATTTATAAGGATTATAACAGCGCTGTAAGAAAAAAACGCTCCTTCTCTACGGTTCAACCCGAAGTCCCATCAGAAAGCGCGGAAACCCTCTTTGAATTGATTTCCTCCGATGGCGTTTATTCCACCCTCCGCGCCACTCTCTTCACCGGAAGAATGCACCAGATCCGCGCTACCTTATGCAGTCTCGGATATCCCGTCGTCGGCGACAAACTCTACGGTCCGGATGAGTCTTTATATCTGAAACAGAAAACTGAATCCCTCACAGAAGATGATAAAAAATTACTTGTCCTCCCCCGTCAGGCTCTGCATTCCTCCGAACTTCACTTCATCCACCCCCTTACCGGCGTTACGCTTTTTTTCCAGGTGAAAAAAAGCTTTGCAAAAAAAGCCAAGTAGCGGTTGCGACGTTGCTGCAACCGGTCAGTGGGACTGGCTGTCCCCCTGACAACCCCCGGAATGCCCGTGGGTAGTTCCCCCCGCTTTTTTTCCGGGTGAAAAAAAGCTTTGCAAAAAAAGCCTTTTTAGCGGTCGGGTGCGTTGCCCGACCGTTTAAGGGAAGAGTCCCTTAAAAATCCCTCATAAACTTGCCCGGGGGCGCAGCGGCTGACTCTTCGAGTCTCGCCGCCGGATTTTTTTGCTGGTTTTACCCTTGCGGCAAATCTTCGCCCGAGCCATTCCAGACAGCGGCACCGCAAACCCACAGGGTATCACATAGCTTGCCACGGCGTAGCCCGTCAGGGCGAAGACGGGCGCACCCATCTTGTCAGACAGGTCAGACAGGTCAGACAGGTCAGACAGGTCAGACAGGTCAGACACAAGCGCCACGCCCCCGCACCCTGCATACCGCCGTTGCCATCAAACAGGCAAGCATACCCCACCGGCACATTTGCGCCTGAGCCAAACCACACAGCGGCACAGCAAACCCACAGGGTATCACATGGCGCACCAATAACCCTCCCAAAAATTCCCAAAAAATCCCAAAAATTCCCATGCAAGCGCCACGCCCCCGCACCCCGCATACCGCCGTTGCCATCACGTTGCCCGGCATACCCCACCGGCACATTTGCGCCCGAGCCATTCCAGACAGCGGCACCGCAACCCACGGGGTATCCCTTGGCTTGCCACGGCGTAGCCCGTCAGGGCGAAGACGGGCGCACCCATCTTGTCAGACAGGTCAGACAGGTCAGACAGGTCAGACACAAGCGCCACGCCC
>SUVX01000132.1 GCA_015061725.1 Lentisphaerota bacterium | reverse complement strand
ATTTCGCCTTTCTGAACGATGAACCGTTTTTTTTTATTTTTTGATTGTATTTTCAACACAACTTCATTATATTATATCGGATGTTGAATTTTAAGGTCAAAAAAAGGAGATACAGCCATGAAATTTACAGTCAGCCGCGAAAAATTGCAGAAAGCCCTTTCCAAAGTCGGAAGTATCCTCGGAGCCCGTTCCATGCTTCCCCTGATCGGTAACGTCATGATCGAAGCCAAAGACGGCAAAATCAATCTGACCACCACCGATTTTGAACTGCGTATGTCCACTTCTATTGAAGCCAACATTATTGAAGAGGGTATCAGTACCGCCCCCGGACGTAAACTCATTTCTCTGGTCAACTCTTTCTCCGGTGCCGAAGTTGAATTTGATGTGAACGATCAGGAACACTTCAAAATCGTCTGCGGCAGCGGACGTTTCAAACTGCTGGGGCTGCCCGCTGATGACTTCCCCACTCAGGACGAATTTGCGCCGCTGCGTGAAGTCAAACTCAAAGAGTGCGATTTCAAACGTATGATCGGTTCCATCAGCTACGCCGTCGGTGCCGATGACTCCAGAAAAGCCCTGACCGGAATCCTTTTCAGCATGACCGAAGAAAACGGGCTGAGCATGGTTGCAACCGACAGCAAACGTATGGCGATGCAGGAATGTACGCCGGAATCCTTCTCCGGCGAATTCGGCGATGCCATCATTCCGCTTAAAGCGATGACCGAACTGCGCCGTCTGCTTGAAGGAGACCGCGTGCTGACCGTCAATATCGGCGAAAAGACCTGTTCTTTTGTTTCTGAGAACTTCACGCTGTCAACCAAACTTATTGAAGGCAATTATCCCAACTACCGTCTGGTGATCCCCACCAGCTTCAAACAGGAGATCAAACTGCCGGTTTCCGTCTTCAAGAGCAAGATTGAAACGGTGGCGCTGGTTCTTTCTGAAAGCAGCACTTACGTTGTTCTTGACTTCCAGGAAAATCTGCTTTCCGTTGCCGCCAGCAGTTCCGAAATCGGTGAAGGCTGCGATACGATGGAAATCGAATACACGGGCGAACCCTTCTCAGTGTCTTTCAACCCGGTTTTCCTCTCTGATCCCTTGCGCAACGTTGATGCGGACACCATTCTGTTCAAGGTCAATGATCCCTTGAATCCTGTGGCGATGGAAACCGGGGACGGATTCCTTTACGTCATCATGCCGATCCGCAAAAAGTAAGTCCGGATTGACAAATTGATCCCTTTACTTGATATTGAATTGGACCGCTTCCGGAACTATACCCGGAGGCGGTTTGATTTTTCTTCAGACAGCGTTCTGCTTTTCGGAAAAAACGGAACAGGCAAGACCAATCTGCTTGAAGCCGTATCCTATTTGAGTCTTCTGCGTTCTTTCAGGGGACATGTGCAGTCGCGCGAACTGTGTGCGTTCAACGAGAGTATGTTTGCGCTTTCAGCCACACTTGACAAGGGGCGTTTCAAGGAAAAACTGCATATTACGGAAACCCGTTCCGGCAAACGTGAACTTAAAATCGGCGCAGCAAAGGTATCGCGTTCAAGTGAATTCATCCACGAGTTCAGAACGGTTGCTTTTGTGCCTGAAGATAAATTGATTATTTCCGGCAGTTCCGGAAGCCGGAGGCGTTTTTTTGACATCATGATTTCCACGCTGGATGCGGCATATTTCACATCACTCATGCGTTACAACCGGGCATTGGCGCAGCGTAACAAGGCATTGAAAAGCAATCCTGCGATGGCAAAGCTCTTTGAACCGGAACTTGCGGCGCAAGTCGGGACGATTTGTGCAAAGAGAAAATTTTTCGCTGAAAAAACGGTTGAAGTGTTCCGCCGTATATCCGGAGAAAAATATGATTTCAACATCTCCTACCGTCCGGATTACCCGCAGGAAAGTGACGGATTTCTGGACCATCTTGAAAAGACCAGAAAAAAGGAAATGGAGCGTTTCTGTACGCTTTCAGGACCTCAGCGCGACGAATTTCTGCTGACTCTCAACGGACGTGAACTGCGTGTTTTCGGCTCCACAGGACAAATCGGTATTACGGCACTTTTATTAAAAATGACGGAGTTTGAATTGGTGAAAACCCTTGCCAATCTGCCTGTTATAGCTTTAATTGACGATGTGACGGGTGAACTTGACCGTCAAAATTGCGATCTTTTTCTTAGCGTTATTCAGTCTGCGGATCAAAAAATTTTCACCTTTTCAAGAGAAGAAGCCATCCCCCCGCTTTCAGGTGTTCAGAGAATAGATCTTTGAGATTTCCGGCGTTTTGACGGGAAATAATAAAAGTGACGGATTATTTTTTCAGGATACTTTCATAGACCTGATATGTTTCATCGGCGCATTTTTGCCAACTGAATTTTGCCAGTTGTGCTGCAAGATTTTCTGTGCAGCGAGTTTTCATATTCTGACGCATGACTTCAGCAAGAGAAGCGGGGGAATCCGGATCAAAATAAAGTGCCGTATCTCCGCCGACTTCACGGAATACGGGAATATCTGAGCAGATAACCGGACATCCGGCGGCAAATGCCTCCAGCACCGGCAGACCGAACCCCTCCATTTTTGAAGAAAAAATCAAAGCGGAACTTGAGGCATACAGTTCAGTCAATTCTTCATCAGATGCTTTTTTTTGTGTGATTTGCTTTTCTATTCCCAGAGATTGAATGATCGTTTTTTCTTCATCATTGAACGGTGGACCGACCACCGTCAGGGTACTTTCGGGGACCGTTTTCAGCGCTTTCAGAACCACCGGAAAATTTTTGTAAAATGTTCTGCCGCCGACAAAGAGAAAACGGTTATCAACAACCGGCAGCATTTTGAAGTGCCATTCGGGAGCGCCGTGATGGACGACATGGATTTTTTTTGCGGGAATATGATAACACGCCATCAATTCATCAGCGGTAAATTGAGAGGGAACGATGATGGCATCTGCGGCACATGCCATTGCATACTTTTCTCTTTTTTCCCATTTTGCCGCCGGAAGTTCCGGGTAGCGGTCATGAGTCATATCATGCAAAGTTAAAACCATGGGTTTATCTTTAAGATATTCCAGCGCAAAACTTTCATAAAATGTCGGATGAAAAATATCAAAATCCCCTTTTTTGAGAGCAGAAACAGTTTTGATCCGGTTGATTCTTTCCAGAAGCCGGTTTTTTCCCCGGAATTGAAATTCCGGAAAAAAAGAGGGAACGGACATCAATTCACGGATATATAAATTGTTGCTGAAAAAGAGAGGAATTTTCCAATCTGCGGGAAGATGTTTTATCAATTCAATATGATATCTTGAAATGCCTCCGACTTTCTGGGAGGAAAAAATCTGATGGTCAAAAAGAATTTTCATTTCATCAACTCGTAATCAGAAGATATTTTTGACTTCATTCTGAATTTTACATATTCAAGAAAAAAAACAGAAAAACGGTGTCTTAACTTTATTTGCAAAGCTGCAAAAGGAAAGATTTTCTTTTTTGACAGCAAGGTCAGATATTTGCCATCGGAACAACAATGCAAATTAAATTTTTTGGCAATGAATTTCATGGTGTGAATTGAAAAAAATCCGATATGCTGTCCATGATCCAAACCCAGATAAGACCAGTTGCAGAAATCTTTTTTTATGCAACTTTCCAACAGATTAGTTCCAATTGCGATCAGATCAGTATGTTCAAGCAATAATGAAATAACGTCCATAGGATTGCTGAGATGTTCAAACAATTCCAATGCTGTTATTGCAGAAAAATCACCTTGAAGTTCGGAAGAAAATTTCTGAGAAAAAATATTTTCCGTATAGGGATCATTGGAGTAAAAATCAAAACCTATATCACGCATCAGACGCGTAAAAACGCCATATCCGCCGCCGTAATCCAGAAAACGCCCCCCCGTTCTTCCTGAAAAATAAAAAAATGGCGCTAATTGCTCAGCAAAACGGTAATTCCTCGCCAAGAGACCGACATCTGTTTTGTTGATAGATGTTTCATAGGCTTCTTGCAAATGTGATAAATCCTGCAGCTGCAAATAATTGCAATTCGGACACAGGTGATAATCCACTTGATACTTTTTCATCAGTTCAGCTGAAAAAAATTTCAAAGTTTCATTACCGCAGACACAACACTTCATCATCAGATTCTAAATTTTAAATTTTGATTTTAAATAAGCATATATTCTCTGCAGGAAAGGTGTTTTTTTCCAGAAAAAGTTAAAAACTTTACCTTCAAGCAGACAAATATCCGTTTCCCTTGATGTTGGAAATACCAAATTTTCCGGCAGATGACCGATATTCTGTCTCAACACATTTGAAACAGACTGCATATCATGAGTGCTTTGCTCTGTGCCGATGTTTGAGATTAAATTTACAACCGGCATGAGACAATAACCATGATTGATCATAACGGCGTAAGTCCATTGAAAATCCCAGGTGTTGAAACCGGGTTTTTCGGCAATCACGTTTTTCAATATTTCGTTCCACCGTGCCGCCTGATTGCGGTCATCCGGGAAAATTTCATACGTTTTTCGGGGGTCAAAGTTTTTTAAATCCGCATCATAAAATTTCCACGCTCTTCTCCATGATGCCCAACCCCAGATATGCGCGTAACGGTAAAAATAAGAACACTCTTCCCCGGTATTTTCAGGCGCAAAAAAAGTACTGCCGTTGATGTGCATAACTCTTGTATCATTGCGGTAAAAAGCAAGAGCTTCAGCCGCATAACGGAAGAAATCTTCTCCGGCAAGGCAGTCATCTTCAAGGATGACCCCCTCTTCCACTTCAGAGAAAAACCAGTCAACTGCGTTGCTGACGGCTTTGCGGCAGCCGAGATTTTTTTCAAGAAAGCGGGTTTTGACTTCGCACTCCCAGTTGATGTTATTCAGGATATAGTCTCTTACTGCCTGACATTTTTCCTGTTCCTGCGGCACAAAGTCTCTCGGACCGTCGGCAGCAACAAAGAGCTGCGCCGGCGCCGCCTGGCGGATCGCTTCAAAAGTACGTTTGACTGTGTCTATTCTGTTGAACACCACAAACAGTACCGGCGGTGTTGACAGTTTTATAAATTGTTTCATTTTATTTCTCCGGACTTAACTTACACCGTCAAAGTAAATTCTGCAAGCGCAATGAGAAAAAAAGACTTTACAATGGACCAAATGGACCTGATAGACCCAATGGACGACAGACCTTTTGCCGTAAAGTTTATAGTCCATGAGGTCCACAAGGTCCACCCGGTCCATCAAAAGGTAAGTCTGTTTCAAACTTTTGCCGTGAAGTTAATCATCTGATTGATCTTTGATGCGTTGATTGGTGCGTTCTTCTCTTCTTACTGAATACAAGCGTTCTGTGAATCCTCCGGCTTGAGTGAAGTCCTGAGCAAGACGGCTTAATTGTTTTTCAAGCAAACTTATTGCAACACGAATCAAAATTAAGATCGCATTGGCGGCAATTTCCCGGGTACGGCTTTCGCCGCAGGCGTTTTTCAAGATCTCTGCCTGAAGATTGACCCAATTCCGCACCTCATCTGCATTTTGACAGCGCTGTGCAATTAAATTTTCCGCCCGCGGATCATTATCAGCCCATTGCAAAAGTTGATTCTGCCGCAAGAAATCTTCATAATCAAGTTTGAGTTCTTCCAGAGAAGTCATCGTTCAGAAAGGCGGAA
>SUVX01000131.1 GCA_015061725.1 Lentisphaerota bacterium | reverse complement strand
CCTATAAGACTTATAAGATGATGATGGGGGCGTCATGTAATACCCCGTGGGTTTGCCTGCCGCAGTGCGGTCTGGCTCGGGGCAATGAGTTACCGCTGGGGTATGCCGCGCGCAAGAGTTACCGCAGGGTAAGGCTTGGCAACTTGATGGCAACAGCAATGTGCGCCTCAGAGCATGACAACTGTCAAACGCCGGAAAAGATCATATCCGGTTTTCTATCCGCAGGAGCTGCGGCGGCAAGTTCAGAAGTGGTTATTCCGCTTAATACCAGATATGCCAACAGACCATTTGCTTTCGCACCACGGATGTCTGATGCAAGAGAGTCTCCGACCATGGCAACTCTGCTGAAGGGTATCTCTTTTCCGAAACGCTCATATAATTCAACTTTTAAACTCTCATAAAGCAGCGGATAAGGTTTTCCCAGATACTCTATTTGTGTGTCTTTGCCCGCATCATGCAGCGCAGACTGAATGAAACGTGCCTGCGCCCCCGTTCCAAGTCCCAAGCCTTTGAAGTACAGAGACGGCCAGTAACTGTCCGGATTCAGCACCAGAAACGGAGCATGTGGATTTTTCAGAAAGAAATTGAAAACGGCGTTCAAATGATAATACCAATCGTATTGTCCCTCCCCGAAAATAACACCGGAACATTTATCTATCAGAGCGGGATCACTGGTTGTTCTCATACCCGCAGCTTTTGCATAACAGGGGTCTCCCAGAAGTCCGCAGACAAAGAAAAGTTCTCCGTTGTAATTATTCTTTTTTGCCCAGAGTTTCAACACATCACCGCAGGAAAAAACATTGTCTCCGCTGACCGGGACACCGGCTTTTATTAAAGCTTCTGCTTTCTGACGGTGAGAACTGCAGCAATCATTGGTCAGAAGAAGAAATGGCACGTTTTCCTGTTTCAGCATTTCAACAGTTTTCTTTGTACCCGGCAACGGAACGCCGCCGCAACTGAGAGTGCCGTCTACATCAAAGAGAACCAAGTCGATCTTTTCCCTGCCCTCACGAAGAAAAAATTCTGAAAAAGTTTCAAACATAATCACTCCGCCTGAAAACAGCTTTCTCCGCGGACAATACACTCTTTCAACTCAAGAGTTCCCGCAGAAAGAATATTTATATCTGCAAAAAATCCCTCAGCAAGACATCCGGTCTCATTTTGCAGTCCGATTGCTTTGGCGGGGTTGGCAGAAGTCATTTTAACCGCATCAACCAAAGAAAATCCCCATTTATTGACTAAATTACGGAAGGCCTGTTTCATGGTAAGACAGGAACCGACAATGCCGCCGCTGTCAACAGCACGGCAGACACTCTCATTGTCAAGATAATAATAGGTTCCGTCTTCCTGAAGATAAGTTCCATTGGGCAATCCTGTTCCCTGCATGGAGTCGGTTATGGCAACAATACGGTCAACTCCGGCAAGGCGGACAGCAAGTTTTATCAATTCCGGCGGCACATGAAATCCGTCACAAATCAATTCCACGGTCACCCGATCCTCCATCAGACAGGCATCCGCAAGGCAATACTGCGTTACGCCCTCGTTGACCGGACGCGGAGAATAAGCATCAAACAAGTGACAGACATGTGAAAGTCCGGCATCCACAGCCTGCGAAAAGATTTCAGGCGTTGCGCCTGAGTGTCCGATTGCAACCGTACAACCGGCAGAAGACAGTTTTTCAACAGCCATCAGACCGTTTTCAATATCCGGAGCCAGCGTAACCAGTTTCAGTGATCCTGCGGCAGTTTCAATAACTTCATCAAGGATTTTTTCATCCGGCACAGCCAGCATATCTTTACCCATGCCGCCCCGGTGTTCGTATTCCAACCAGGGTCCCTCCAGGTGGGAACCGGCACAAACAGCGCAGCCATTTTTACGGAACAGAGAAAGTTCGCGGGTACTCTTCAAAAAGTCCAGCATCATCTCACGGGGACAGGCCCCCATGGCAGGCGTAAAGACGGTCACGCCGTTTTGCGGTTCAAATGCGGCGATTCCCGCAATATCTTCAGCGGTCAGAACACCGTAAGGTCCGGTTCCGTGAAAGTGAATTTCCAGAAATCCGGGAACGATAACGTCCGCATTTTCTTTTGCGGAATCCAATATTTCCACACGCTTGATTTTTTCATCTTCAACAATAAGATTTCCGAAAACAACCCGATCGGTCAGGACGATGTTGCCGGTGATTATCCGCTGCATAAAACACTCTCCGTTTTTTCAATTTTACATTTCATATAAAATACGTCCTGTCCGGATAAATTTCAACTGAAAGCGGCATTGAAAAAATTTTATTTCCGCATTATATTGAATCAACAATCAAATGAGAGCAAAAACTGAAAACAAAAAGAGGATCGAGATGATATCCGTTGATAAAAGCAAGTGTATCCATTGCGGCAACTGTATCCGTGATTGTGTTGTAGAAGTCCTGAAAACAGACTCTGAAAATATTCCTTATCTTCCTCCTGAACTGGAAAAATTCTGCTTGAATTGTCAACACTGTCTTGCCGTCTGTCCGACGGGAGCCGTCACCTGCAACGGCGTTTCAGCGGAACAATGCATTCCGGTATCTCCGTTGCCGGAACCGGAAAAAATGCTTGCCCTGCTCCGTCAGAGAAGAACGGTCAGATTTTTTAAAGACGAAAACGTCTCTCCTGAAATTCTGGCAAAACTCAAGGAAGCCCTTGCCTGGACACCGACCGGATGCAACGACCGCAGTTTGATGTTTAAACTGGTTGAATCTAAAGAAGAAATGCTATTCTACCGGGAAGAAACTTCAAAAATGCTGAAATTCCTCATCAAAACCGGTATTATGTTTCTGCTTTATCCGCGAATCAAACGCTTTCTGTCAGAAATTCTCGGCGGTAAAGATGTGATTTACCGCAATGCGCCGCACATGTTGATCGTCACCGTTCCGGATAAAGCCCCCTGCAAAGAAGCCGATCCCTGGATTGCCGCAAGTTACTTTGACTTGCTGGCACAAAGTTTTGGTCTCGGAACCTGCTGGTGCGGTTTTGCCGTCCATGCAATAAAGCATAACCGTAAACTGAAAAAGCACCTCAATCTGCCCCGGGGATACAAAATTGCAGCAGTCCTGCTTTTCGGAAAACCGGATGTAACTTATCTCCGTTCAACGGCTCCGGAAAACTTTAAATTCCTCTGATTTGTATGAAAAACGCCCCTTTGAAATTCATTCAAAGGGACGTTGAATCAAACTGAAGAATATTTTACAGAGAATCCCGACCAATCATCTTGAGAGGATTGGTAATGGTCATCTTGTCAATATCTTCTTCGCTGTATCCCATGGTTGCCAGGAATTCGGCGCACTGTCTGACACAGACAGAGGAACCGACAAGACAACCCTTTTCGGGATTGTGGAAGCGGCCGCTGGGTTCAAGGATGGCATCATTGTTCCAGCAGGTGTAACGTCCGGGCGGGAATCCCGCGATGGGCGCAGCATCACTGGTGACGATGACTTTATCAACACCTTTGCAGCGGATGATACACTTGACCAGATCTTTGGGCAGGTGATGTCCGTCAGCAATAATCATTGCGGTCAGGTCATCGTTTGCCATGCCCGCCCAGATCATGTTGTTGTGACGGTCAATCTGATTGGGACAACCGTTGCCCAGGTGGGTCAGCAGTTTTGCTCCGGCCTTGGCGGCACGGGCAAGATCATCGCTCTGAGCCAGCTGGTGTCCGCAGGACACCACAACACCCTTGCCTGCGACATGAGAGATAAACTCATCCATACCCGGCACTTCAGGTGCAACTGTCAGAAGCGTGACATAACCGTTTGAAAGATCCATGATCTCGTCAAAGAACTTGCAGTCCGGTTCACGGACATATTCCGGAATATGCGCCCCGACAGCTCCCGGTTTGCGGGAAATGAAGGGTCCTTCCAGATGGGTTCCCGGAATATTTTTCAAAAGTCCGTGACTTTCTGCCGCCTTGTACATGATGCCGAGGTTCCGCAGATAAACCTCTTTGGAACTGGTCACAATGGTCGGCAGAAAAAGACTTGTTCCCGACTTGAAAATATGGTCGGCAGTAGCAAGAAACTGATCGGCGGTAAGTTGGGGGTCGGCAAAGTCAACCCCCATGTAACCGTTGATCTGCAAATCGACGTATTGTTTCGTACTCATTACAGCAACTCACTCATTTCGACCATACGGTGCTCGCGGCGGGAAATTTCAGCCGCCTGACCGAGAGCCGTTGAAAGCAGTCCGTGTTCAGCAGAAGAGGTAACTTCCGCTTCGCCGCGGATGACTTTGCAGAAACTTTCAAACAAACTGGGATCGGCACCGCCGTGTCCGCCTGCCGGAATCTGCACGTTGTAGGTGACGATCTCACCACCCCAGCGTGGGGTGATAGTGATGGTGCAGTTGGTCAGGCTGACTTCTGCAACCGCTTTGTCGCCGCCGATGGTGTAGATACGGTCGTTCTTGCTGCCGATAAAGGATTCAAACAGGGCAACCTTGATGTTTCCTTCGTATTCAACCATGGCAAGACCGTTGTCGTGGTTGTCTTTATCAGAAAGATACATACAGAGGTTTTTCACATAGCCGTCCTGAGCAACAGCCTCATCTCCCCAGAGTTTGAGAGAATCGCCTTCAAGGACATATTTATCCTTGCATTTATCTGCATAGGGGCAGTGGTTGCAGTCCGGACCGGGGGTCTTGCCCTCTTCAAGTTCAAAGGGCAGATGATCCTTATCCAGCACGTTCACAGAAGCAAAGGAGCTGACACGCAGCGGTTTGGGGAATCCCAGCAGCCAGTTGAAAATATCAAAGTCATGACTGGCTTTGTGGATCCACAGTCCGCCGGTCTTGGCAAAAGAACGGTTCCATCTGGACATATAAGTTCTTCCGCCATCGTAAAACTCACGGTTTTCAGCAATGAAAACTTTGCCGAGAGTGCCGTCATCAATGAAACTTTTGAGTCTCTTGAGGACTTCGCTGTGACGGAGATTGAAACCGATCATCAAAGCCTTGCCGGTGGTCTTGGAAAGCTCAATCAGTTCTTTGCCGTCTTTTGCATTGGTGGCAAGCGGCTTGTCGATGAGAACATTCCAGCCGGCGAGCATGGCGCGTTTGGCACAGGAGTAGTGTTCGCAGTCGGGCGTGGTGATGATCACACCGTCAAGCGTTTCGTTGGCTGCCATTTCTTCAATGGAAGAATAGAGATTTGCATTGACTTTCAAAATCTCTGCGGCGGCACGGAGACGGACGGGGTTGACATCGCACAGCGCAACAAGATCAATATCATTACGGGCGGTAATGATTTGACCGAAGCAGCTGACACCGCGGGAACCGGTACCGATAATCGCGATTTTCAGTTTATCACTCATGAGAAAATCCCTTCCGGAAAATTACTTGAGCGTGCAGATATCGCGGGTGAAGGCACTCAATTCAGCTGCGGCGGGAGCGTCGCAGAAGGTGCGGCAATCAGGATGCAGACGGATGACAGATGCCGGATGCATCGGAGAAAGCTCTTCTTCAAAGGTGATTTTGATAGCGTGAGCTTTGCGGGTATCCGGAACAGTGTTGACGATGCAGCGGCTCTTCATGATCTGACGGACGCTCATGGAAACAGCCTGTTTGGGAACAGCATCAAAGTTCGGGAACCAGCCTTCGCCCAGCTGCTGATTGCGGCAGGCTTCATCCAGATCAACGATGAGATAGGGTTCTTCGGTGTCAAAGTCAGCCGGGGGATCGTTGAAAGCGAGGTGACC